>JBAXES010000254.1:0-6187 GCA_037140315.1 Chloroflexales bacterium | reverse complement strand
GCTGGATCGTGGGCATACGGTGACGGCCCTAGTGCGCGACCCGGCCCGCCTCGCTGTGCGCCACCCGCGCCTGGCGGCGCTGTCCGGCGATGTTCGCAACCCGCGGGCGCTTGCGGCGGCGCTGGTCGGGCAGGAGGCGGTGGTGAGCTGCATTGGGCCGGGGCGGCTGGACGCTGGCCTGGATGTGCTCAGCGTCGGGATGGCCGGCATCCTGGCCGGGATGGCGGCCCCCGGGGTGCGCCGGATCGTGGCCGTGGCCGCCGCCGGCATCCTCCAGGAGGATGCGGAGACGCTGCTGCGCGACGCGCCGGGCTACCCGCCCGCGCTGCGCGCGATCTCGGCGGAGCACCTGCTGGCCTACGAGCTGCTGCTGGCCTCGGGCGCGCGGTGGACGCTGGCCTGCCCGCCCGCGCTCGTGCCTGGCGAGGGCGCCGGCGGCTACCGGGCCGAGCGCGACTATCTGCCCGAGGGGGGCGAGCGCATCGCCTATGCCGACGCCGCCCTGTTCATCCTCGATGAGCTGGAGAGCGGGGCCTTCGTCGGGTCGCGGGTGGGTATCGCAGCGTGAGCGCGCGGCAGCGCAGCGCTGCTGCGCCCTCACATTAAGGAGCTGATTATGCGGCGGATCGTGCCGGATCTCTACACGCTCACCGGCCTGCCGGTCGGGCGGGTCTACCTGATCACTGAGGGGGACGGGCTGACCCTGATCGACGCGAGCGTATCGATGGCGTCCGGGTCGATCCTGCGCCAGATCGGCAAGCTCGGCTTTGCGCCGGGCGATCTGCGGCGCATCCTGATCACCCACGCCCACCCCGACCACGTGGGGGCCCTGCCGGCCCTCGTGCAGGCCACCGGCGCCGAGGTCTGGTCCTCGCGCCTGGAGCGTCCGGTGATCGAGGGCACCATCCCGGTGCCGCTGCCGCCCGCCGGGAGCGTGCCCGGCCTGGCCGGGCTGATGCGACCGGGGCCGACCTTCTACCCGCGCGTGCCGGTGGCCCGCGAGCTGCGCGACGGCGAGACTCTGGCAGAGGTCTTCGGCGGCCTCCAGGTCATCGCCACGCCCGGGCACGCCCCCGGCCACCTGGCCTTCTGGCACCCCGAGCGGCGGGTCGTGATCATGGGCGATGTGATCATGAACTTGCCCACCGGGATGCGCCTGCCCTTCGCCGCCTTCACCTACGATATGGCCGAGAACATCCGCTCCCTGGGCCGGGTGGCCCGCCTAGAGCCGCAGATCGCCTGCTTCGGCCACGGCAACCCGATGCTGGCCGCTGCCGCCCGGCGGATCAGGGCGTTCGCGCAGCGAGCCGGGGCGATCTAGCCCGGCGGGGCCGGCGCCTTGCGCGTGCGCAGAAGGTGCAGTATGCTCATCATATACACGGTCGCTTAACCGACAGGCTGCTGTCTGAGAACCTCATTGTATTGCCGAGATGTGCCAGCGCAGCTGGCACATCTCGGCAATACGACAAGTTATGACTACCACCGACGCCCTTGAGGATCTGGCGAGCTACGTCCCGGCGCTCATCCTGCGGCGCATGGCCGTGGATATCAGCTCGACCATGGCCCCGGCGGCGGACTGCTTCCCCGCCGCCGCGCTCTTCGCGGATCTGTCCGGCTTCACCGCGCTCACCGAGCAGTTTAGCCTGCACAACCCGGCCGGCACCGAGGAGCTGACCCAGATCCTCGACCTGTACTTCGGCCACCTGGTGCGCGTCGTCACGGCGCACGGCGGCGATGTGGTGAAGTTCGCCGGCGATGGGCTGCTGGCGCTGTGGTACGGCGACGAGGATCTGCCGCAGCTGGCGCAGCGCGCGGTGCAGTGCGGCCTCGCCGTGCAGATGATGATGTCGCCCGATGTGTGGGGCGGCAGCTTCGACGGCGCGCGCGCGCCCGCCCCGCTCAAGCTGCGGGTGGGCGTCGGGGCCGGCGAGGTGACGACGATGCATATCGGCGGGGTCTTCGGGCGCTGGGAGCTGCTGGTGACGGGCGAGCCGGTGCGGCAGACTGGGCATGCCGAGGGCCAGGCCCGGCCGGGCGATGTGGTGATCGCCGCCGAGGCGTGGCCGCTGGTGGCCCACGCGTGTGTGGGCACGCCGCTGCCCTCCGGCGCGGTGCGCCTGGAGTCGCTGTCGGACTACCTGCCGATGCGCGGGCTGGAGCTGCCGCCGCTGCGCCCGGAGATGGCCGCCGTGCTGCGGGCCTACCTGCCGAAGGCCATCCTGGCCCGCATGGACGCCGGGCAGACGGCGTGGCTGGCCGAGCAGCGGCAGGTGACGGTGCTGTTTGTGAACCTGCCCGGCCTGCGCGCGGACACGCCCCTGCGCAAGGCCCAGGCGCTGATGCGCGCCATCCAGGCGATGCTCTACCGCTTCGAGGGCAGCGTCAGCCGCCTGGGCGCCGACGGCAAGGGGCCGACGCTGGTGGCCGCCCTGGGCCTGCCGCCCCTGGCCCACGAGGATGACCCCGAGCGCGGGGCGCGGGCGGCCCTGGCCATCCAGGCGGCCCTGGCGGACATGGGCTGCGCCTGCGCGATCGGGGTGACGACCGGGCAGGCCCTCTGCAGCGCGGTGGGCGGCGCGGCCCGGCGCGAGTACACGATGATGGGCTCGATCGTCAACCGCTCGGCGCGGCTGATGCAGGCCGCCGCCGGGCAGGCCGCGCGCGACGGCGGCCTGGCCCTGCTCTGCGACGCGGCCACCGCCCACGCGGCCGGCCACCGCCTGCGCTTCGACCCGCTGTCGCCCCTGGCCCTCAAGGGGGTCAGCGAGCTGGTGCCGATCTACCGCCCGCAGGCGGGATCGGCCAAGCCGCCGCAGGCCCACGAGCCCCCGCCGCAGGCCGGGGCGCACGGCATAATCACCAGCCGCATCGACCGGCTGACCCCGGCGCAGCAGCTGACTCTGAAGGTGGCCAGCGTGATCGGCCAGAGCTTCACGCTCACCACGCTCAGCGCCATTCACCCGGTGGAACGTGATACCGCCCGCCTGATCGATCAGCTCTTTATGCTCCAGCAGGCTGGGCTTGTTGTGGTCGACTTTGACCCGCTGATCACTGACACCGACAAGATCTCCTACGCCTTCAAGCACGCGGTGGCGTCTGAGGTGGCCTACAACCTGATGAGCTACCGGCAGCGCCGCCAGCTACACCGCGCCCTGGCCGAGCGCTACGAGGCAGGCGATGAGCCGACCGCCAACGCCGCGCTGCTGGCGCACCACTGGCGGCAGGCCGGCGACCTGCCGCGGGCGATGGGCTACCTGGCCGTGGCCGGCGAGCGGTCGCTGCGGGCGGGGGCCTACGGCGAGGCGGCCAGCCAGCTGCACGCGGCGATCCAGATCGCGGCGGGCCTCCCGCCCGGCGGCGGCGCCCCTGACCCGGCGACCCTGGCGGGCTGGGAGCGGCAGCTCGGCGAGGCGCACCAGGGGATGGGCCGGCTGAACGAGGGCCGCCACATCGCTTGAGCCGGTTGGGCCGGCGTCTCGCTTTTCGGGCAGGGCGCTGGCAGCCCAGCCGCCAGCGCCCTGCCCGCTCACGCCGCCCTGCGGGCCTGCTCGATGTACTCCAGGCTCTGGTGGCGGAAGTAGGTGTTGTAGAGCTCGGCGTAGTGGCCGCCTGCCGCCAGCAGCCCGCCGTGGCTGCCCTCCTCGATGATCGCGCCCTTGCGCAGGACGATGATCCGGTCGGCGTGGCGCACCGTGCTCAGCCGGTGGGCGATCACGATCGCTGTGCGCCCGGCCAGCACCGTGTCCAGCCCCTCCTGGATGAGCGTCTCGGTCAGCGGGTCCACGCTGGCGGTGGCCTCGTCCAGGATGATGATCGCCGGGTCCTGGAGCAGCACGCGGGCCAGCGAGACCAGCTGGCGCTGGCCCATCGAGAGGCCCGACCCGCGCTCGCCGGCCGGGCTGTCAAGCCCGCTGGGCAGGCCGGCGATCCAGTCGTCGCCGCCCACGTGGCGCGCGGCCGCCAGCACCTCATCGTCCGTCGCCTCGGGCCGCCCGTAGCGGATGTTCTCGCGCACGCTGCCGTCGAAGAGGAAGGGTGACTGCGTGACCATGCCCAGCCGCGAGCGGTAGTCGCCCAGGTCGAGCTGGCGGATGTCCACCCCGTCGATGCTGATCGCGCCGCCCTGGTACTCGTAGAAGCGGGCCACCAGCTTGGCGATGCTGCTCTTCCCCGAGCCGGTGTGCCCCACCAGGGCCAGCGTCTCGCCGGCGCGGATGTGCAGGCTGAAGCCCTTCAGCACCGGCTCGTCATCCTTGTAGCCGAAGTCCACCTGCGCGAAGCGGATCTCGCCGCGCAGCTGGGGCAGCTTCATGTCATCGGACTGGATGACCCGCGGCTCGGCGTCGATCAGGCCGAAGACGCGCTCGCCGGCGGCCAGGCCGATCTGGAACTGGCTCCAGAACGAGGCGATGCTGGTGAGCGGGAACCAGATGCTCTGCAGGCCCTGGATGAACAGGAACCAGGTGCCGGCGCTGATCGCGCCGCTGCGCACGTCGAGGCCGCCCACGTAGACCAGGGCGGTCGTGCCCAGGCCGGCGATGATGTTCAGGATCGGGAAGATGCTGCTGAACACATAGCGCGTGCGCTGGTTCACCCGCTGCGACTGGCGGTTCACCTTGATGAACTCGGCGTAGATCGCCGGCTCCTGGCGGAAGGTCTTCGCCACGCCGATGCCGCTCACCGTCTCCTGGATGTGGCCGCTCACCTCGGCGTTCATGCGCCGCGAGGCGGTGATCGTGCGCCGGGCGATCGCCCGGAACCCCAGCGCCGCGCCGATGATCAGCGGCGCTAGGGCCAGCAGGATGCCGGTCAGCTTCATGCTCACGGTGGCCAGGTAGCCGATCAGGGCGAACACGAGCAGCAGCCGGCTGATCAGCTCCATCGAGAGGTTCATCACCTGCGAGAAGGCCGCCGTGTCCGAGGTGACCCGGCTGACGATCTTGGCCGACGCGTACTGGTCGTAGAACGACATGTCGCGGCGTAGCACCGAGTCGCAGGCGTCCTCGCGCATCTTCAGCACCACGTCGCCCACCGCCTGCGCGGCCAGGGTCTGCCGCACTAGGTTGAAGACCCAGGAGGTGGCGCCGAGGGCGGCCAGGGCCAGGGCGGTCAGGGCGATCCGGCCGGTGGCGGTGTCGGCGCGCAGGGTGTCGATGCTGCGCGCGATGAAGATCGGGATGCCGGCGTCGAGCAGCGCGGCGCTGGCGATCATCGCGGCGGCGACGCCCATTTTGCGGGCCTGCGGCCGGAAGTAGCCCAGGATGCGCCGCACCAGGTCGCCGTCGCTGTAGCTGCGGTCGTACTGCTCGGCGTCGAGGCCGTCAAACAGGAAGCCCATTCATCTCTCCTTGCCTCTGCTTTAGGGCTGCTGCCCTAAAACCCTACATATGGCTGGTTGAATGTGCCAGCGAAGCTGGCACATTCAACCAACCATATGATCGCTCTGGGTGATTCACGCGGCGTGCAGCGATCCTTCTGCGCGCAGCGCATCCAGCGGCGGCAGCTCCGCGTCGTAGCGCGCGAAGATCCGCCGGTAGTGCGGCGAGCTGATCAGGAGCTCCTCGTGGGTGCCGGCCGCCGAGAGCCGCCCGCCCTCCAGCACCAGGATCAGGTCGGCCCAGCGGATCTGCGAGATGCGGTGGGTGATCATCAGGACGGTGCGGCCCTCCTGGGCCCTGCGGATGGCCTGCTGGATCTGATCCTCGGTGGCGCTGTCGATCGCGCTGGTGCTGTCGTCCAGGATGAGGATGCGCGGGTCGCTCAGGAAGGCGCGGGCCAGGGCGATGCGCTGGCGCTGGCCGCCGGACAGAGTCATGCCGCGCTCGCCCACGACGGTGTCGTAGCCCTCGGGGAACCCGCTAATAAAGCCGTGGGCCTGGGCGGCCTGCGCCGCTGCGATCACCTGCTCACGGCTCGCATCCGGCGCCCCGAAGGCGATGTTGTCGGCGATGCTGCGCGAGAACAGGAAGATGTCCTGCTCGATCTTGCCGATCTGCGAGCGCAGCGAGTCCAGGCTCCACGCGCGCACGTCCACGCCATCCACCAGCACCCGCCCGGCGCTCACGTCGTAGGTGCGGTTCACCAGCTGGGTCAGCAGGCTCTTCCCGCTGCCCGTCTGCCCGACGACCGCCACCGTCTGGCCGGCCGCGATGCGGAAGGAGATGTCTTGGAGAACGCGGGCTGGGGG
>JBAXES010000253.1:0-6199 GCA_037140315.1 Chloroflexales bacterium | reverse complement strand
GGATCTGGCTGCGGCCGAGGGGGCTGTTGCGGTCGCCCTCAAGGCGCTGGAGGATGGCGGCGAGCAGGGGCGGCAGGGCGGCCATATCGAGCAGGCGGGCGTCGATGATCTGGCCGAAGCGGGCGTTGGCCTGGGCCGGGCTGCCCCGGCGCGAGCGCACGTAGCGCAGCACCTCGCGCCCGCTGAGGTACTGGAGCAGCAGCAGCCGGGCCCGCCCGGCGATGGCCGGCGGCAGGGCCTCGCGCCGGCAGCTGATCACGAAGCGGTGCGCGGCGAGCCGCTGGTCCTCCGACAGCTCGAGCAGCTCGCGGGCCAGGTCGTCGCGCAGCTGGCGCTGCACCTCGTCGAGACCGTCGAGGATGAAGACCAGCCGCTCGCCGGAGAGGTCGGCCTGGCCCCTCGCCTCGGGCGCCGCGCGGGCCAGCAGGCCGTCCACCGCCGCCGCGAGGTCGGGGGCATAGACGCCGGCGGACTCGGCGATCACGCGGGCCAGACGCCGACCGCCAGCGGGCTGCGCGGCGTAGCGCGCCAGGGGCACGAAGATCGGCGCGGCGCGCGCGGGCGTCTCGGCGAGCAGCCAGGCCAGCCGGCGCATCACGCTCGTCTGGCCGCAGAAGGGCGGGCCGAGGGCGGCGATCAGGCGGCCGTCGTCGCGGGCCAGCGCATGGCGCAGGGCGGAGACCGCGTCCTCGGGCGGGGGCGCGTCATCGATCTGGCCGAGCACCGCGTCCCACGGCAGGCCCGGCGGGGCCGCGACCGCGCTCAGCGGGATATAGTCGGGCGAGTCCCAGCGGCGGAACGCCGGGTCGTCGCGCAGCGACTGGCAGTGGCGGAGCAGCGCATCTCCCGACATGGGTCATCCTCGCACGGTGAGGGGGCGGGGGAGCGAAGCGCTCCGACCAAAGAACTGGCTCTGCGGCGGCGCGGCGTAGCCGCGCCGCCGCAGAGCCAGTGTAGCATATGCCTGCTGGGCACGAGGGCATGGACAGCCGCCTCGCTAGTTTCAGAGCATGTGCAGCTCGCAGACCTTGCGGAAGTGATGCCCGTAGATGGCCAAGGTCACCGCGAGGGGCAGCAGCTTCGGGCGGCGCAGCGTCGTCCAGGCCAGCAGCCGCCAGTACTCGACGCGCTCGCTGCCGATGATGCCCAGCCGGTAGACCGAGCGGAGAAAGGCCATGATATTCTGGGCGTCGCGCGGGACCTGGGTCTGCGACGTGCGGTACTCGCGCAGGAAGGTTCTCACCCGGCGGTAGTAGTGCTCAGGGTCGTAGATGTAGCGCATGATCGACCGGTAGCCGGCCCGCAGGGTCTCCGGGTCCATCGACGGCACGATATTGGTCGTGCCATCGACATTGTCGCCCGAGGTCTGGTCGCGCAGGCGGCCCTCCCCTTCAAGGCGCTCGTAGAGCCGGGTGCCGGGGAGGGCATTGAGCAGGCCGACCATGGCCGTGACCACACCGCTGCGCTGGATGAAGTCGATCTGCCGCTGGAAGATCGTGGGCGTGTCGTTGTCGAAGCCGACGATAAAGCCGCCCTGCACCTGCAGCCCCGCCCGCTGGATCTTCTGCACGTCGGCCACCAGGTCGCGCCGGGTGTTCTGGCTCTTGCTGCACTCGGCCAGGCTCTCCTCGTCGGGGGTCTCGATGCCGATGAAGACGGTGTTGAAGCCGGCCTCGACCATCAGCGCCATCAGGGCCGGGTCGTCGGCCACATTGATCGAGCACTCGGTGTTGAAGGGCAGGGCCCGCTTGCCGCGGCGCCAGGCGATCAGCGCGGGCAGCAGCTCGCCCTTCAGGTGCTTCTTGTTGCCGATCAGGTTGTCGTCGACGAAGAAGACCGAGCCGCGCCAGCCGGCCCGGTAGAGCCCGTCGAGCTCGGCGATGATCTGGGCGGCGCTCTTGGTGCGCGGCCGGTGGCCGAACAGGGTCGTCACATTGCAGAACTCGCAGTTGTAGGGGCAGCCGCGCGAGTACTGGATGCTCATCGTGGCGTAGTGCCGCAGATCCAACAGCTCCCAGAGGGGTGCCGGCGTCGCGCCGATGTCGGGGAAGGCGTCGCTGCGGTACACGGGCTGCGCCCGCCCCGCCGCCAGGTCGTCCAGGAAGGCGGGCAGGGTCAGCTCGGCCTCGTTGAGCACAAAGTGGTCGACCTCGGGGAAGGCCTCGGGCTCGCCGGTGAAGAGCGGCCCGCCCGCCACCACGGGCAGGCCCGCCGCCGCGCAGCGGGCGATGATCGCGCGGGCCGAGTCGCGCTGCACGATCATCGCGCTCACGAAGGCGTAGTCGGCCCAGCCCAGGTCGGCGTCGCTCAGGTCGGCGATGTTGAGATCGACCAGGCGCTTCTCCCACCCGGCGGGGAGCATCGCGGCGACGGTGATCAGGCCGAGGGGCGGCAGGGCCGCCGACTTATTGACGAAGGGCAGGGCGTGCTTGAAGCTCCAGAACGTGTCGGGGAAGCGCGGGTAGATGAGTAGGATCTTCACGGGGGCCTCCTCACCTCAGGGGATATATGACGGCTGCCCCACAGTGTAGGCCCGCGCCCCCCGGCGCGGAAGTGCCGCCGGTCTAGTCGGCAGTCATAGCGCCGCCGCCGCGCCACCGTGGCCGCAGATAGCGCGCGCGTGACTGGGGTCATACTGTTGACTTCCCTGGGGCTGCGCCCCATGCGCATCAACGTTAGGGCTGCCGCCCTAAAAACCCGCGTTGTTTTGGCAAAAATGGCCAGCTGCGCTGGCCATTTTTGCCAAAACAACAAGAAAGTATGTTGCCGGCAACCACACCGTGCGCCGTGAGGGTGTGGGAGAGCTTCGCTCTCCCACAAAAAAACTGATTGTGCTGCGGCGCGGCGTAGCCGCCCCCAGCCCCCCGCCGGGAGGCACCATGGTACAATGGCCCCGAGGGCCAGGCTGTGGTGAGGGGTGGGCGCGCGCGCTTTCCTTAGGCGCTGCTACCGGCGGGCGCTGGCGCCCGACCATGGGATCGAGAGAGCGCGACGCCACGTCGCGACGCTGCTCAACCTGCTGGCCAGGCGCCCCTCGCTGACTATGCCCGACATGCGGCGCGCGCTGAAGGGGCCGATGTGACCATGAGCGACTTCATACCTGTCTACCAGCCATCCCTCGGCGGCAACGAGAAGGCATATGTGAACGAGTGCCTCGACAGCACCTGGATCTCCTCCAAGGGCCGGTTCATCGGGGCGTTCGAGGGCGCCTTCCGCGACTATATCGGCGCCCAGTACGCCGCCGCCGTCTGCAACGGCACCGTGGCGATCCACCTCGCCCTGGTGGCCCTGGGCATCGGCCCCGGCCACGAGGTGATCGTGCCGACCTTCACCTACATCGCCTCGGTCAACCCGATCATCTACGTCGGCGCCACGCCCGTCTTCGTCGACTCGGAGCGCGGCTCCTGGCAGATCGACCCCGCCGACGTGCGGCGGCGGGTGACGCCGCGCACGAGGGCCATCGTGGTGCCGCACCTCTACGGCCACCCCGCCGATATGCCGGCCCTGATGGGCATCGCGCGCGAGCACGGCCTGTCGGTGGTCGAGGACTGCGCCGAGGCCTTCGGCAGCCGCATCCAGGGCCAGCACGTCGGCACCTTCGGCGACATCGCCACCTTCAGCTTCTTCGGCAACAAGACCATCACCACCGGCGAGGGCGGCATGGTCGCCACCAACGACGCGACGCTCTACGACCGCATGGTGCGCTATAAGGGCCAGGGCCTCGCCAAGCACCGCACCTACTGGCACGACATCGTCGGCTTTAACTATCGTATGACCAATATCTGCGCCGCGATCGGCCTCGCCCAGCTTGAGCGGGCCGACGACCTGATCGCGCGCAAGCTGGCCCTCGCCGCCCAGTACGACCGGCTCCTGGCCGGCCTCCGCGTGGAGACCCACCGCCCCAGCCGCGCCGATGTGCTCCACAGCTACTGGATGTACTCGGTCCTCGTCCCCGACGGCACGCGCGACCAGCTGATCGCGGCCCTCGCCGAGGCCGGCATCGAGACCCGGCCGACCTTCTACCCCGTCCACACGATGCCGATGTACAGCCAGCACTACAGGCGCCTCCAGGTGGCCGAGGAGATCGCCCGCCGCGGCATCAACCTGCCCTCGTGGCCGGATCTCAGCCCGGAGCAGGTCGGCTACATCGTCGAGCAGCTGGGGCGGGCGCTCCAGCCCGGCTGAGCCAGCCATGATCATGATCGAGCCGCTCCAGCCACCCCACCTCAGCGCGCTCGTCGCCGCGCACGCGGCGGCCCCGCCGGGCTACTCCGCCTACTTCCAGCCCTTCCCGTTTGATGAGGCGACCCTGCGGCGCATCCTTGAGCGGCGCCGCGAGGATCTCTACTATGGCGTGATCTGGGCGGGCCAGCCGGCGGGGCTCTCCATGCTGCGCGGGTTCGACCAGGGCTACCGCGTGCCATCCTACGGGGTCTGGATCGCCCCGGCGTTCAGCCGGCGCGGCCTGGGGCGGGCGACCCTCCAGCACGCGGTGGAGACCTGCCGCGCCCGCGGGTGCGCCCAGCTGATGCTCAAGGTGCACCCGCTGAACACCCGCGCGAGGCAGATGTACGAGCGCTTCGGGTTTGTCCAGGCCGGCGTCGACCCGCACAACCAGAACCTGATCTACCGGCTAACCTTGGGGCCGGCGGCCCATACGGATCAAGTTTAGGGCTGCCGCCCTAAAAACCCACATATAGTTGGTTGAAATTGCCAGCTCCGCTGGCAATTTCAACCAACTATATGATCAGCATCGAGGGCCTGCGGCCCAGCAGTAACCAGCAGTGAGCGTCTATGCTACGTGTCGGCTACTACCTCGCGGCGGTGCCCGCCGGGGCCTCTGGGGGCGTCGCCCCCTACGCTGCCCGCATCATCGAGAACGCGCTCGGCCAGCCCGGGGAGATCGCCTACCACCTGTTTGTCGGGCCGTCCCAGGCCGGCTACGCCCGCGAGCTCCAGGCCCGCTTCCCCCGCCGGGGCCTCACCTGGAGCGTCGTGCGCGAGCTGCCCCAGCTCACGCGCGCCGCGCGCCCGCTTGAGCTGGCCAGCCTCGCCGGGGCCGGGCGCCTGCTGCGCGCCCCGCTCGCCGCGCTCAACCACCTGGAGTGGCAGGTCGCCCGCCACCGCGTCGACCTGATCCACAGCCCGGTGCATGTCCTGGGCGGGATCTACTGGCGCACGCCGACGATCATCACCATGCACGACGTCCAGGAGCTGCACTTCCCCGAGTTCTTCGGCCCCGCCGAGCGCTTCACGCGGGCCGGGCTGCACTGGGCCACGCTGCAGGCGGCGACCAGGGTCGTGGTCTCGTTTGAGCACATCAAGGCCGACCTGGTGCGCTACTTCCGCCTGCCGCCGGCGAAGGTGCAGGTCTGCCCGCTCCCGATCAGCGCCGCCTGGAACCCGCCCGCAGGCCCCGCCGCCGATCTGCGGGCGCGCCACGGCCTAGCGCCGGGCTTCCTGCTCTACCCAGCCCAGGCCTGGCCCCACAAGAACCACATCGGCCTGCTGCGGGCCCTGGCCCACCTGCGCGACACGACCGGGCTCACCCCGACGCTCGTCTGCACCGGCAAGCCCACCGAGCACCTCCCGGCCATCGAGGCCGAGCTGGCGGCCCTCGGGCTCCAGGGCCAGGTGCGCTGGCTCGGCCTCGTCCCCGCCGCAGATCTGGCGGGCCTCTACCAGGCCTGCCGCTGCGTTGTGGTGCCCACGCTGTACGAGGCGGGCAGCTTCCCGGTGATCGAGGCCATCCTGCTGGGGGCCGCCGTGATCTGCTCGCGCGTGACCTCGCTCCCCGAGACGATCGGCGCGCCCGAGTTCACCTTCGACCCGCGCGACACGCCCGCGATCGCCCAGATGATCGGGCAGATCCTCACCGACGACAACTTCTACCGGCGCAATATTGAGAGCGGGGCCCGCCGCCGGGCGGCCTTCGCCGAGACGCCCCGCCAGTCCGCCGAGGCGTTTGAGGCGCTCTACCGGGCGGTCGTGGCCGAGCGGCGCGCTCGGGTGCTATAATCTCGGAGACGCAATACCGCAGAGGGTCCGCTGTTTTACGTTACCGTCTCGCAGTGGCCCTCACCCCCCAGCCCCCTCTCCCGCTGCGGCGGGTGAGGGGGGCATTTCACACCAGGAAGGGTATACGCCCCTCTCCCGCGTGCGGGAGAGGGGTTGGGGGTGAGGGCTGTCCGGCGGCAAC
>JBAXES010000252.1:0-6208 GCA_037140315.1 Chloroflexales bacterium | reverse complement strand
AGGCAGTGGCGAGGATGGCGAACAACAGTCCGACGAATCCCGGGGCGAGTAGCGAGCGTCTCACATCTCTCTCCTTGCGCTTACCCCCTCCTTAAAGGGTAAGCCTACGAGAATCTCAGGGCATCCTTTGACAAGTGCTTCGGCGATCTGCCCCCACGCCGAAGTGCCGCAGATAGGGGCGGCAGAGATAGTTGCAGTTATTGAACACAGATCTACTGGCTATGATAATGAGTTAGTTTACGACAAGTGATTAAAAATTTGACATGAAAAACCCCTAATCGGGTGGAGAATAGTTAACTCTTTGTTGTAATTTCATGACAAACACCGATTGCAAAGCCGAGAAAGTCAGCGCGGCACATGTGTTACCCACTCTAGATATCGCGCTGGTGAATTTCACCATTCGATTGAAATATTTTATCATATCTATTGACAATTCTTAAATCGAGTGATAATATTCTCTTGTCGATTGCAAAAAAATACCATCTCAATGGCGACAATTGCCAAAATAAAACCAAACACCACCTCCATCAGCGCAGGAGCCCGCCATGCACCGCATGATCACCCGCGACCCCGTCAGCGGCGGGGAGTTGATCGTCACCCGCCTAGAGTGCCCCGAGAGCGGCATTGTCATCGAGGGCCAGTTCAGCCTCGGCTGGCTCGGCCGCCTCACATCCGAGCAGCTCGACTTTGTGGAGCTGCTGATCAGAAGCCGGGGCAATGTCCAGAAGCTTGCCGCCGAGCTGGATATGGCCTACAACACCGCCCGCTCACGCCTCGACGAGATCGTCACCGCCCTCGGCGGCAGCCCCGAGAACGACGGGAGCCCCGCCCGCCGCCAGATCCTAGACCGCCTGGCCTCTAAGGAGATCAGCGTCGAGGACGCGATGCGCATGCTGAAAAGCTAAACCTGTAAGGGCACCGCAGGGCGGCGCTGCTGCGCCCCAACAAAAGGCGTCATCATGGCAAACTCCGGCAGCGAGCGCAACCGCATCCTGAAGATGATCGAGGCCGGCCAGGTCTCCGCAGATGAGGCAGCCCAGCTGCTCGATGCGATCAGCCCCGCGCCGCGCCCCGTCGACCGGCAGCGCACCCGCCTGGTGCGCGTCCGCGTCACAAACCTGCACACCGGCCGCCAGACGGCCAACGTGACCATCCCGGTCAGCCTGATGAATGTTGGGCTGCGCCTCGGCGCCCGCCTGGCCCCTCAGCTCAGCGGCAGCGCCCTGGAGGAGCTGATCCGCAGCATCGAGGGCGGGGCTAGCGGCCGCCTGCTTGAGTGGCAGGACCTCGAAGAGGGCGAGCGCGTCGAGCTAATTGTTGAGTAAACCGAAGAGAGGGTTGTAGGGAGCGCAATGCGCTCCCTACAACCCTCTCTTTTCTGGAAAACCCTACAGGGTTTTCCAGAACACGCCCACCATAATCATCCGCAGTAGGCTGCTCAGCACAAACAGGAAGGCCAGCCCCACGATATGCACGGGGCCGATAGCCAGCTCAGTGCCTGCGATCAATGTGGCCAGCGCGCCGCCCGCCAGACCGGCCACCAGCGTGCCCACTCCGGTGATCGCGCTGAACGAGGCCATCGCCGCGCCGCGGTGGCCTGCGGGCGCCCGGTCCATCAGCACGTTCACCATGCCCTGCGTGATCCCCGGCCAGAACACCCCCGAGAAGATCGAGGTCAGCCAGAGCGGGATGATGTTCGTCGGCGTCGAGAGCACCCAGCCCCAGGGCAGGGGTAGTGTGCCGATGATACATGCCACGAGCACCCGTCGGTAGCCGTACGTGTCCTGCATGCGGCCCACGAGCGGCCCGAAGATCAGCGAGACCGCGCTGGTGACAATCGCCTGGAGGGCGAGGGCGGAGAAGCTGAGCTTAAGCGTGCTCAGGCCGTAGGCGTTGAAGAAGGGCGATGCCACGCCGGTGGCGATAGCCCAGCCCACGTTGGCGGCCACGAAGGTGCGGAAGGCCGGGTCGCGCAGCGGCCCGCCCAGCAGATCGCCCATGTGTACCGCGTCCTTGGGCTTGATCGGCGGCTCGGCCTGGCGGGCGATCAGGGCCGCCGAGCCGACGGCTGCCAGCACGGCCACCCCGAAGATCAGGGCGTAGCCGAGCACCTCGTGGCCCTGGGCGCGGGCGCTGTCGAGGGCGCCGCCGGCCAGGAAGGTGGTGGCCATCGCCGCGACCGCCGCCACCGTGTTGCGCACGCCGAAGTAGCTGCCGCGCTGGTGGGATGGCACCAGGTCGCTCATCCAGCTCAGCCAGGCGTTGCCGGCGATGCCGTTGAGCGCGTAGGAGCAGGCCAGGCCCACGAAGAAGATCGCTAGCTGCCCTCGGCTGAGGAAGCTCATAAATGGCAGGGCCAGCAGCAGCGCCCAGAGCAGGCGGCCGGCCAGGGCCGCGCTGAGCACCAGCCCGCGCCGGTTGCCCACCCGCTCCTCAAGGTAGGCGCCCACAAACTGGAAGAGCTGCCCGATGAAGGGCAGCGCGCCCAGCAGCCCCAGCTGAAAGCTGTTGGCCCCCAGCAGCAGGGCGAACCCGGTGAGGAAGACGCTGCCGCCGATGGCGCCGGTAATGCTGATGTGGACGGTGGCGACCGCGCCCTCCCAGATCGAGAGCCGCAGGCCGTGACGCACCTCGCTCGGGTGCAGGGCATCATCGCTGTTGTCGGGGGCAGAGAGGGGATTGGAGGCGATGCCCATAGCGTTCCTTGCCGCGTGGCGCTGGCGACGAATAAAAAAAGCCGGGGACGAGAAGTTCCCCGCGACTGCATAGCGCTGATCCTAGCGCGCCCCTTTACCTTCTGTCAACTATCGTTAGGCTGAAGTTAGGCTGATATCAGGGTGAGATGCGCCCGCTGTGCTATAATTCGCCCATTATTGCCCCGTCATGAGACGCTCCGTTGCGCAGGAGGCCTCTGTGAATGTTATTGATATTCTCTTTATTTTACTCTTTGTCATTAGTGTCGCGGTCGGTTTTTTTCAGGGCCTGATCCGCCTGGTGGTGCTGCTCGTGGCCCTCTATCTGAGCATGGTGCTGGCCAGCCTCTACTACACCGCCGTGGGCGAGTGGCTGGGGCGCAACTTCGGTGCCCAGCGCTACGTTGGCCATTACATCGGGTTCGCCCTGGTGCTCTTCTTTGGCTTCCTGCTGCTCTCCGCCGCCGGGCTCTACACCTTCCGCTACGCCCAGATGCCGGGCGGCCTGCAGTACGTCGATCGGGTCGGCGGCGTGGTGCTGGGGATGCTCCTCGGCGTCTTCTTCATCGGCACGTTCGCCGCCCTGCTCTTCAACCTGATGATCGTCCGTGGCGGCAGGACGATCGACTTTCCGCTGATGCACGCCCTGGGCGGCGCGGTGACCAACTCAACTCTGCTGAACTACTTCTCCACCAGCCTCTTGCCGATGGTCTACGCCATCCTCGACCCGGTGCTGCCCGATGGTGCCCGGCTGATCTTTTTGGCTCAGTAATCGTCCTGCCGATGGATGTGCGAGGCTGGCAGCTATGCTATCGTTGGGAGGGTTTTCAAGGGAGGGGAACCCTCCTTTGACCCTCCCATCACTATTGTGTTAGCACTATGGCTATTGCAGACCAGACCCTCCAGACCCTTGAGTTTCCGAAGATCCGCGCGCAGCTGGCCCGCCACACCGCTTTCTCAGCCTCGCGCGATCTGGCCCTGAGCCTACTGCCCTCCACCGAGATCGTCGATGTTCGCCAGCGCCAGGCCCTTACTGGCGAGGCCCGCGCGCTGCTCGACGACTACGCCGATGTGACCATCGGCGGGGCTCGCGATGTGCGCCGGGCCGCCCAGCACGCCGCCCGCGGCGGGGTGCTTGAGGGCCAGACCTTCCTGGAGGTCGCCGCGACCCTCGCCTCCTCCCGCGCGCTGCGCGTCCGCCTGCTGAAGCTGGAGGCCACGCGTTTCCCGCGGCTGATCGAGCAGGCCGGATTCCTGCCATCCCTCCCGCAGATCGAGGACGAGATCCTGCACTCTATCGGCGACGACGGCGCGGTGATGGATAGCGCCAGCGCCGAGCTCTCACGCCTGCGCCGCGAGATCCGCATCGCCTTCAGCCGCCTTCAAGAGAAGCTCCAGAACCTGGTCTCCTCGTCTATCTACGCCGGAGCCCTCCAGGAGCCGATCATCACCGTGCGCAACGGGCGCTATGTGGTGCCGGTGAAGGCCAGCCACCGTAGGGATGTGCGCGGCCTTGTCCACGACCAGTCCAGCAGCGGGGCCACCCTCTATGTCGAGCCGCTGGCCACCGTCGAGCTGAACAACCGCTGGCGCGAGCTCCAGTCCGCCGAGGAGCAGGAGGTCCTGCGCATCCTGGCCGCCCTCTCCGACCGTGTCGGCGCCTGCGCCGCGCAGATAGTCGGCGCCGTGGAGACCCTGGCCGCCATCGACCTGGCCCTGGCCTGCGCCCGCTACGCCCTGTCGATGCGCTGCGTGATGCCGGAGATTGTTGAATATAAAGGAGAAGCAGAGGAAGCATTCGCTTCCTCTGCTTCTCCTTTATATTTAACAGAAGCCCGCCACCCGCTGATCGACCCGGCCAAGGTGGTGCCGACGACGATCTGGCTCGGCGGTGAGTTCCACCTGCTGCTGATCACCGGCCCGAACACCGGCGGCAAGACGGTGGCCCTGAAGACAACCGGGCTCCTCGCGCTGATGGCCCAGTCCGGCCTGCAGATCCCGGCCAGCGCGCCATCGCGCCTGCCGGTCTTCGGCCATATCTTCGCCGACATCGGCGACGAGCAGAGCATCGAGCAGAGCCTGAGCACCTTCTCCTCGCATATGAGCACGATCATCCGCGTGCTCAAGGCCCTTGAGGAGGAGCCGATCCCCCCCGAGGTCTGGGCGGTCGACCGCTACGACCTGCTGAGCGACACGCCGCCCCTGGGCCTCGTGCTCTTCGACGAGCTGGGCGCTGGCACCGACCCGGTGGAGGGCGCGGCCCTGGCCCGCGCGATCATCGAGCGGCTGCTCCAGCTGGGGGTGTTCGGCGTGGCCACCACGCACTACGCCGAGCTGAAGGCCTTCGCCTACAACACGCCCGGCGTGCAGAACGCTTCGGTCGAGTTTAATGTGGAGACCCTGGCACCCACCTACCGCCTGAGCATCGGCCTTCCGGGGCGCTCGAACGCCCTGGCGATCGCCACGCGCCTCGGGCTGAACCCGGCCCTGGTTGAGCGGGCGCGCAGCAGCGTGGCCCGCGAGGACGCCCAGATCGAGGATCTGCTCGCCGGCATCCACAAGGAGCGCGAGTCTGCCGCCGCCGCCATCCGCCGCGCCGAGGAGCTGCGCGAGGACGCCGAGAAGGACCGCGGGCGCCTGTCCGCCGAGCTGCGCGAGTTTGAGGATCGCCGCGAGGCTGAGGCCGAGGCCGCCCGCCAGTCCCTCGACGACGAGCTGCGCGAGGTGCGCGGCCAGCTCAAGCGCCTGCGCGACGAGTTCCGCAGCGTGTCGCTCTCGCGCCAGTGGCTTGAGGAGGCCGAGCAGCGCTTCGCCGATGCCAGCGTGAAGGCCAAGGAGGCCGCCAGCAAGCCGGCTAAGGCCCGCACCGCGATCAGCGACGCCCAGGCCCCCCGCCCCCTTCAGCCCGGCGACACTGTCCAGGTGCGTTCGGTTGGGCTGAAGGGCGAGATCGTCTCGATCGACGCCCAGGACGGCACCGCCGCCGTGCAGGTCGGCGGCTTCCGCATGAGCGTTGACCTGCGCGAGCTCAAGCGCGAGAAGGCCGGCCCCGACACCGAGCGGCGCGACTACACCCCCGCCGCGCGCAGCATCAGCCTGCCGCCCGCCCCCGCCGATGTCTCCATGACCTTCGATATGCGCGGCTGGCGCGTCGGCGAGGTGGGCGATAAGCTTGATCGCTATATTAACGACGCATACCTGGCCGGGCTGCGCCAGGTGCGCCTGCTGCACGGCAAAGGCACCGGTGCCCTGCGCCAGGTGGTGCGCGAGGCGCTCCAGGGCCACCCCCTGATCACCTCCTTCACCTCGGCCGCTGGGCGCGATGGCGGCGATGGGGTGACGGTGGCGACCTTGGTCGAGCGCTAGCGCTCGACCAAGGTCGCTAAGGGCGGCCCAGGGCTAGTGCAAAGCCCATGGGGCTGTGCCCCAGACCCAGCTTTTTGTTGGGTTTGGGCGGCTTCGCCGCCCAAACCCAACAAAAAAAGAACGTGGGGGCGGCGAAGCCGCCCCCACAC
>JBAXES010000251.1:0-6241 GCA_037140315.1 Chloroflexales bacterium | reverse complement strand
GGGCTGATCATCGCGCTCGTAGCCGGTTCACCAGGCGGGGCACCGGCGGCAGCACCACCGGCGGACACCCCCACGCCCAACCCAGGCGTCCCAACAACACCGTTCGGGCCGTCCGTGACGACCGGCAGCGGCACCGCCCTGGACATTGCCTCGGATGGCGACCTGCTCGCCTTTAATAAGACCACCCTGGATCTCACCGCAGGCACGGTCTACACGCTAAGCTTTAAGAACAACTCCACCGCCGTGCAGCACAACTGGGTGCTGGTGGACGGCAACACCACGGTCGTCGACACCGCCGTGGCCGCCGCCGCCGCCGCGATGGGCAAGGCGCGCAGTCCGTCGGCGGCCGTGCCGCCGAGCGACACGAAGGGGCTGCTTGTGGCACTGCCGATCACCAACGCCGGCGAGTCGAGCGCGGTCACCTTCAAGGCTCCCGCCGCCGGTACCTACATCTTCCTCTGCACCTTCCCCGGCCACTACGCGGCAGGTATGACCGGACAGGTCACGGTGAAGTAGGACGTAGGAATCACAAAGCCCCCGGCGCGCGGCGCGCGCCGGGGGCTTTTGTTATCAGCTAGGCCCCGACAAGTGTCCGGTCGCGCTCGCGCAGCGGGGTGCGCCGGCGGACATAGTTGCGAACCTGGGCGCGGACAATATCCCCGGTCATCTTCATCTGGGCAGCCCAGGGGGCGGGGGCCATCGTCTTATACATGTAGCTGTCGAAGGTGAGGCGCTGCACGTCAGGGTTGCGGCACATCTCGGTGAAGACCTCCATCTGACGCTCGTTGCCGTAGCCCCACCACTGGAGGAAGCGCAGAAACTTGTACATGGTGCCGTACTGCTTCCACCAGCTGCGCTCGTAGGCGCGCAGGTTCTGCGCCGTAGGCGCGTCGAGGTGCTGGCCAAGCACCTGGGCGGCGAGCTGTCCGCTCTTCATCGCCCAGTAGATGCCTTCGCCAGAGGTGTGGACGACCAGGCCAGCGGCATCGCCGATCAGCATGGCGCGGTCGAATGCCATGTGCTTGCGCGGCTCCATGGGGAGGGCGTGGGCCTCGCGCAGGATCACCCGACCGCCATCGAGGGCCGGGCCAAGCCGATGCTTAAGGTTGGCCAGCAGCTCCTTGACGCGCTGAGTGTGACCAGGGCCGGCACCGACCCCGACGGTGATATGATCTTTCTTGGGGAAGGCCCATGCGTAGAGGTCGGGGCTGACCTCGGTGCCAAGATAAAGGTCAGCGGTGTCCTCCCAGCGGGCCATCTGTCTAGCTGGGAGGGTGATGCGCTCCTGGATAGCGACGGCGCGGGGCAGGGCCGGCAGGCCGAGCAGCCTGGAGGTGGGCGAGTAGGCCCCATCGGCGCCGATCACCACATCGGCGTCGATCACATGCTCGCCGCCACCGGACATCGAGCGGTAGCGGGCGCGCACGCCGGAGGCGGTCACCTCCAGGCCAGTGAGCTGGGCGTGGATCAGCTCGGCGCCGCGCTCCTGGGCGCGCTCGCGCAGGAATCCGTCGAAGACCTCGCGGCGCACCATGGCCACATAGTCATCATCAGTGGGGACGGTGCCGACGACGGGGACGCTCGTCTCCTGGCCGGATGGCGAGATGATCAGGCAGTTCCGCACCTTGCGGTCGATCAGGTGGGCAGGGAGATCAAACTCGCGGAAGGCCGCCGGGGGCACCGCGCCGCCGCAGGGCTTCGCCTTACTCAGCTCCTTCTCGATCATCACCGTCTCGACGCCGAGCTCACGTAACGTGATCGCCGCCGTGGCCCCGCCGACCGACGCGCCGACGATTAGTACTCGTGGTGCCATACATCCCCCTGTGGGGCTGAAACATTCGAGCGGGCGCAATGCGCCCGCTCGAATGTTTCAGCCCCACGATTCGACTACGCCGCCAATCCAATCGCAGCGGCGAGCATCCCCCAGACAAACAACATGATCGCGGTGGCGTTGAAGAAGACTTCGTTATGCTCTGGGTCGCGGATGAAGCGCACGTTCGGGATGCTCTGGGCGGCCAGCAGCAGGCCAACGACCGACGCCGCAATCGGGTGGCCCCACCAGAGCAGCAGCCCGATCACCCCGATCTGCGCGACACCCATCGTGACCACCACCATACGCGCAGCCATCACCTTGCCGTACTGCACTGGGATGGAGCGGATGCCCATGCGCATATCGCCGGCGATGCTCTTAAAGTCATTGACCGTCATAATCCCGTGGGCGCCGAGGGAGTAGAGCATCGCGATGGCGAGGCTCTGGCCGGAGAGCGGGCCAAAGGCGGCGTGGCCAGCGAGCCAGGCCAGCCCCTCGTACGAGATCGCCACCAGCGTGTTGCCCACCCAGCCATTGCGCTTACCGCGCAGCGGCTTCATGCTATAGGAGAGCGCGCAGATCAGGCCGATGCCCACATAGAGGGCCACCTCGCGGCCAAGGTAGATCGCCACGCTACAGCCGATCCAGGTGAGCACAATGGTGAGGGTATAGACGTGGCGCAGGCTGATCCTGCCGGAGGGGATGAGTCGCTGCGGCTCATTGATCGCGTCTACCTCACGGTCACAGTAGTCATTGACGACCTGCGAGAGTCCGGTGAGGATCGGCCCGGCCATAAGGACGCCGAAGAGCAGCCGACCAATGATATCGACAGACCAGCCCAGCTGGCCGCTCGCCACCGCGCCGCAGAGGAACGCCCAAGCCGGCGCGAACCACGTCACCGGCTTCATAAGCGTGATCGAGAGGCTCAGGACACCGCGAACTCCGCCACTCGTCTTGGCGACCGGTGTAGCAGTGGGCGGCGGCGGGGTGATGCCGGAGCTATCGCGGAGATCGCGCATGGGGTTCTCATTTCTGAGGTGTATATGCTGAGTGCTGAGTGCTGAGTACGAACACTCAACACCCAGCACTTAGCGCTCAGCACTCGAAGCTTACTGCCCGCCGCGCAGAGCCTGCGGGAAGATCACCTGGCCAGCGTCGCCCAGATCCTTGAAAGACACCTGGTTCATAGCCGCTCTCGGCACGCTGATCCCATCGATGTTATTGAAACCCTGATGACAGGTGAAGCAGCCCGGCACGACATAGTACTTCCCGTTGATCAAGTGGTAGGAGAGCGTGCTCGCCCCTCCCTCCAGCGGTGTGGGGATGGCATCCTTGCCAATCGCGCCGTAGTTCGTCCAGTTCGCCTGCATCCACGATGTCATCAGCAACATCTGCTGAGCTTTGCGCTTGTTGAAGGCGTAGATCGGGTTGGTCACATTGCTGACCGGAGCCGTCTCATAGGCCTTAAAGTTGCGCGAGTTGTGACAGTAGTTGCAGCCAACCCCCAGGCTCCAGCCCATGTAGTTCATCACGTTCTGGTTGTTCGTCACCTGATCCTGGGTGCGCCCGCCCTTATACTCGAGCGCCAGCGAGCCGCGACCGGTGTTCGGGACAGCCGCGTCGTAGGGGCTCCAGACCTGGTAGTTGTAGATGTAGTAGAGGATGGCTTCCTTCAGCTTGACCTTACCCTGGATCGCAGCTGGCTTCTTAGCCGGGTCGGTGATCGGCACGCCCTTATCGTCAAGCGGGTCTACCGTCACCTTGATCGGCGGGACGCTATTGGCGAACTGAGTGCCAAACGCCTCCATGTTATTCGGCTTGCTGTTGTGGCAGGTGGCGCACTGAACATAGTTGCCACGCCAGTTAGGCAGCTTGAGGATGAAGTTCGCGTTCAGGTCATTCACCAGGTACATCATGTTCCTGGCGGTAACCTTCTGGGGGAACGTATCGAGGGAGAAGTTGTTGATATCGTGGCAGTACTGGCAGCTCACACCAAGGCCGCCGGCCACATACTGCTGCATGAAAGCCCAGATCTGGGCCGAGCTCATACCGGTGAGCACCTGAACATTGACCGGGTTCGGATTGTTGGTGACCCAGGTCTGGCCAGCCTGAACGCCCGCTGTCCAGGCATCTACGCCGAGCCAGGGCTGGCGTCCATCGGTTGGGACATTTGGCGTGGCGGCGTTGATCGCCTTGGTTCCATCACTGGGGCTCCACACCGCCTTCGCAAGCGTAATGGCAGCGGCACGCTCTTTGCCGAGGGCAAGGTCATAGACCCAGTAGAAGGTCGCGGTGGTAACCACGGCCACGATGATGCCTACGGCCACCGAGACAAAAATTGCCGTCTGTCGATCGTTTGGCCGGGTCGACGATTGCATGGGAGTCTCCTCAACTCCAGGTCAGCAGCCCGGTGATACCGCGCACTGCGGGGCCGGCTCCGACATACACATCCGCAGGTAGTACGGTGCGTCGCCTGCCCTCGGTCGAAGCGGGTTGAGCGACATGCTGGCGTGGAGCGCCATAAGGCGGGGCGATACCGCTCCAGTATACACGAGACACTTTGCGAGGTCAAATTTTGTCCTATGTGCAAAATTTACCCTCATGAGGACACCTTGATAGGCAACAACCGCCAGCAGATGACCTGCCGGCGGTTGTTGTCTGTCTGCTTGTCTGTCGGCGACAGCGCCGGCGCGTAGCTGTCGGCGCCGCTAGAAGCCGATACCGAAGTAGTTCAGCGCGAGCAGCAGGGCGGCACCAGGCGTGCCCTGGGGGGTCAGGTTATCGAACCAGTTGTAGCGCACCGAGCTAAGAACCACGAAGTGGATCAGCAGGGCGACTACAAAGCCGAGGATCGTAAAGATCACGATGTTTGTGCGAACCGGACTGCGAGGGGGCATAGCAAACCCTCCTAGACATTTCTATCGAGGACATGCCGACAGAGCAAACCCGTAGCTGCTCACATCCGCACATGCCACCCTACGACTTAGATACCAACATTCAGCCAGGGACGCCAGAGCCATACGGCAAGGTGTGCAACGCCCGCGATTACGCCGAAGGCCCAGAACGACTTGATCATAATGTCGTGCATCAGCCAGTCCTGGTTGTTGAACAGCGAACGCCAGCGGGGTGGTACCAGATCATCGTCGTCGCGCATCGGCGAACCTCCACTTGCTACAAGACCTTAATCCAGGGCGAATACCAGGTACGGACAGCGTGCCTGGCTGCTATCTACGTTCCATACCGTCCATTTGGATAGACGGCGATGAACGAACGAAGTATTGGTGTCAAATGTCTTATGTTGGTGTAAATTATATAGGAGTCAACAAAATTTGTCAATCGTTTGCTTTTAAGCACTTTTTACCCCGGAAGACGGGCGACGATGGGCGAACAACCGGCGCTCGGCACCGGTCGTTCACCCATCGTTCGCCGCCAGTCTTCCGCCCCCAGACCGACTACAAAGCCCCACGCGGATGCTATACTGCCCCCTGCGCCCCGCCGGGCGCCTTCTGCATTTCACGCTCGGGGCCAGAGCACTCGCAAGGAGCATCGCTATGTCTAATCTGCGCCACCTGCTGCCCTACATGGCACGCTACCGCGTGATGCTGATCGCCGGGCTCCTCTGCGCCGCCGTGGGCGCGGGCGTGAGCGCGATCGGCCCCTATCTGCTGCGCCTCTCCATCGATGCGATCAGCGCCGGCGGCATGCAAATGCAGCGACTGCTCGGGTTCGGCGGTCTGATCATCGCCGTCGCACTCATCGACGGCGCATTTAAGTTTGTCCAGCGCATGCTGATCGCCGGCGCGTCGTATAAGGTCGAGTACGACCTACGGGCCGACCTCTTCGAGCGCTACCTGAGCCTCGACCAGGGCTTCTTCGGACACAACCACACCGGCGATCTCATGGCCCGCGCCACCAACGACCTGAGCACGGTGCGGCAGTTCCTCGGTGCCGGGCTGAACGGCACAGCCACGGCGACCCTCACGTTTATCGCGGCCGCAGCCCTGATGCTGTCGATCAATGTCAGCCTGGCCCTGGTGGTGCTGCTGCTCATGCCGCTGTCCACCGTAATCTTTGTCGTGGTGGGCGGGCGCATGCGCCGAATCTTCACCAGCGTGCAAGATCAGTTCGGCAATATCTCCACGCGGGCCCAAGAGAACTTCAGCGGCATCCGCACGATCAAGGCCTACGCCCAGGAGCAGGCTGAGATCGCGGTGTTCGCCGAGGATAACGCGCGCTATCGCCAGCTGAACCTGCGCTACGTGCTGCTCAGCGGCGCCCTGTGGCCGAGCATGTCCTTGGCGCTGGGCGCGGTGGCGGCCCTCGTGCTGCTGGTGGGGGGGCGCCTCGTCGCCGCCGGCGGCCTGACGATCGGCGAGCTGGTGCAGTTTAACGCCTACCTGGGCCTGCTCACCTTCCCGATGATCATGCTCG
>JBAXES010000250.1:0-6283 GCA_037140315.1 Chloroflexales bacterium | reverse complement strand
CACGATCAGCGTGCAGAGCGCCCCCGGCGTGGGCAGCGTCTTCCGCTTCACGCTGCCGACCGCCGCCTCAGTCTCCGCAGCGCTCGTGGCTCAGGCCAGCGCCGCCGCACGGTAGCCGACGCCCTGGATAGCGGCGATGATCGCCGCCAGGCCGACCGCCTCCTCGCGCTCGACCCGCAGGGTGCGATCGGCGAGGCTGGCGGTCGCCCGCCGCACCCCCGGCAGCGCCTGCACGACCGCGAGGATCGCCCGCTGGTCGGCCTCGCTACGCATCCCATCGACTAGAAGAATCTCTAGCGTCATTACATCACCTCCGGCGAAAGCTGGGCCTGGGGACAGCCCCAGGAGCATTGACGAGCGGCGGGCGCAGACTGTTGCGGCCGGCTCTAGGTTTGACGCTCCCCTGCTTTGCTGGTATGATCCGCCTGTTACCCATCATAGATAGACATAGACTATAAGGAGCGCGTGATGCCCGAAGCGGGCCCAACCGAAGGGCGCAAGGCGGATCATATCCGGATTGTGCTGAACGAGGATGTGGCGGCCAAGGGAGTTTCCACGGGCTTCGCCGCCTACCGCCTGCCGCACACCGCCATCCCCGAGCTTGATCTAGCCGAGATCGACACGCGGACGACCTTCCTGGGCAAGCCAGTGCGCGCGCCGCTGCTGATCAGCTCGATGACCGGCGGAACCAGCGCTGCCGAGCGGATCAACCTGGCCCTGGCCGAGGCGGCTGAGCACCTGGGCCTGGCCATGGGCGTCGGCTCGCAGCGGGCCGCCATCGCCGACGGGCGGCTCGCCAGCACCTACCAGGTGCGCCGGGTGGCCCCGCATATCCCGCTGATGGCAAACATCGGCGCGGTGCAGCTGAACTACGGCTATGGCGTAGACCAGTGCCGGCGCGCGGTGGAGATGATCGAGGCCGACGCGCTGATCCTGCACTTCAACCCGCTCCAGGAGGCGGTGCAGCCCGAGGGCGACACCAACTTTAAGGGGCTGCTGGCCAGGATCGAGCAGGTCTGCCGCACGCTTGAGGTGCCGGTGATCGCCAAAGAGGTGGGCAACGGCATCGGCGCGGCCGACGCGCGACGGCTCTACGCGTGCGGGGTGCAGATCATCGACGTGGCCGGGGCCGGCGGCACGAGCTGGAGCGAGGTGGAGCGCTTCCGCCAGCCCAGCGATCAGGGCCGCCGGGTGGCGGGGGCCTTCGCCGACTGGGGCCTGTCGACGGCCGACTGCGTGCGCGAGGTGCGGGCCGCCCTGCCCGGGGCCACGATCATCGCCTCCGGCGGCATCCGCAGCGGGGTGGACGTGGCCAAGGCGATCGCCCTGGGCGCCGATCTGGCCGGCACCGCCAAGCCCGCCCTCGCCGACGCGATCGACGAGCGCGGGGCCGAGGCGGTGGTCGAGGGCCTAGAGGGCTTCCTCCGCGAGCTGCGCGTGGCGATGTTCTGCAGCGGCTGCGCCGACCTTCGCGCTTTGCGCGAATTGCGAATTGCAAATTGAGAATTGAGAAGGCGGCAGCGCCCAATTCTACATTCTCAATTCACAGTTCGCAATTCCTATGCACGTCTCCCAGCTGAGCCTGCGCGACTTCAGAAACTACCAGAAGCTCGACCTCCAGATATCGCCGGGGATCAGCCTGCTCTACGGGCCGAACGCCGCCGGCAAGACGAGCGTGCTGGAGGCGCTGTTCTACCTGGCCACCACGCGCTCGCCGCGCATCAGCGCCGACCGCGAGCTGGTGCGCTGGGATGCGGTCGGCGAGGCCGGGGTGACACCCTTCGCCCGCGTGGCCGCCGAGGTGCAGCGCGGCGCCGGCAGGATGCGCCTCGAGGTGATCGTGCAGCGCCGCGCCGATGAGGAGGGCCAGCTCACCAACACCTCGCAGAAGCTGGTGCGCATCGATAAGCGCCCCGCCCGCGCGATCGACCTGGTGGGCCAGCTGCGCGTGGTGATCTTCACCCCCGCCGACCTGGCGCTGGTGGATGGCCCGCCCGCCGAGCGACGCCGCTACATCGATATCACCCTCTCCCAGCTCGACCCGCACTATGTGCGCACCCTGGCCCAATACCAGAAGATCGCGCAGCAGCGCAACAGCCTGCTGCGCTCGTGGCGCGAGCGCCACCGCCCGCCGCGCGGCGTCGACGATGAGCTGGGCTACTGGGACCAGGAGCTCGCGTCCGCCGGCGGCTACCTGCTGGCCGAGCGGCTCCGCGCTGTGGCCGAGCTGAATGTGATCGTCGGCCCGCTCTTCTGCGCGATCAGCGGCGACGGCGCGCCCCTGCAGATCGAGTACCGGCCCAGCCTGCCCCTGGAGGGGCTGCGCGACGCCGGCGGACTCGCGCAGCGCATCGCCCAGGAGCTGAAGGCCACCCGCCGCGATGAGCTGGCCCGCGGGCAGACCCTGATCGGCCCCCACCGCGACGACCTGGGCTTCGCCGTGGCCGGGATCGACCTGGGCCGCTACGGCTCGCGCGGTCAGCAGCGCAGCGTCGCCCTGGCCCTCAAGCTGGGCGAGGCCGACCTGATGCGCCAGCGCAGCGGCGAAGCCCCGGTGCTGCTGCTGGACGATATGCTCAGCGAGCTGGACGCCCGGCGGCGCACGCATCTGCTAGAGGCGATCCGCCGGCCCGAGCAGCAGACTCTGCTGAGCGCCACGGATCTGAGCGACTTTGGGGCCGGGTTCCTCGGGGAGATCACGCGCCTGCGCGTCGAGGGCGGGCAGATCTACCCGGGGTAGATCTGCCCCGAAGATCGATGTATAGTTGCGCAAAATGCCAGCTTCGCTGGCATTTTGCGCAAGACATGGTTTCAGCGTACATTACAGTTCAGGCAATTGCACTGCATCAGGATGCGGTATTTCTGTTTCCTGTTCCCTGTTCCCTGTAGCCTTGTCCAACTAACTATACACACGACACGAAGACCTGCGGCCCTCAGACTTCTGCCGACGAGCGGCTGCCACACCGCCCATATGCGGTGGTTAGCAGGCGCACGCCGAAGGCCAGCCCGTCGTTCAGTGCATCGGCGCGAAAGCGCCAGCCCCAGTTGCCATCAGGGCGACCGGGCGTGTTCATGCGCCCCGCGCTGCCGATGCGCAGGATATCCTGCAGGGGCACCACCGCGATGTCGGCCACCGACATGAGCGCCAGGCGGATGAGATCCCAGGCGATGTCGGAGCCGTCTCGGCCGAGGTAGAGCCGGGCGGCCTCGCGCT
This sequence comes from Chloroflexales bacterium, assembly GCA_037140315.1. Lineage (GTDB taxonomy): Bacteria > Chloroflexota > Chloroflexia > Chloroflexales > Chloroflexaceae > Oscillochloris. Next base: position 3,069 of record JBAXES010000250.1, on the reverse strand, counting down.
CATCCTCGCTGATGTCCTGGAACCAGCCGACGGTTGTGTTGTTGTCGTGGGTGCCCGAGTAGACCACACAGTCTGGCCCGTAGTTGTGCGGCAGGTAGGGGTTGGTGGCGTCGTCGCCGAAGGCGAACTGCAGCACCTTCATGCCGGGGAAGCCGAACTCCTCGCGGATCGCGTCCACCTCGGGGGTGATCAGGCCCAGGTCCTCGGCGATGATTGGCAGCTCGCCGAGGACCTCGCGCAGGCGCACGAAGAGGGCCGCGCCCGGGCCTTTGACCCAGGTGCCGTTGATCGCCGTCTCCTCAGTCGCCGGCACCTCCCAGTAGGCCTCAAAGCCGCGGAAGTGATCTAGGCGCAGGACATCGACGATCGCGAGGGTCTGGCGCAGGCGGGCGATCCACCAGGCGTAGTCATCTTTGGCTAGGCGATCCCAGCGGTAGAGCGGGTTGCCCCAGAGCTGGCCGGTGGCGCTAAAATAGTCTGGCGGCACGCCGGCCACCACGGTGGGGCTGCCGTCGTCGTTCAGAAAGAAGAGCCTGGGGTTGGCCCAGACATCGGCGCTGTCGTAGGCCACGAAGATCGGCGCGTCGCCGATGATGCGGATGTCGCGCTCGTTGGCGTAGGCCTTCAGCGGCGCCCACTGGCTGAAGAAGAGGAACTGGAGATACTTCTGCACCTGGATCGGCTCGGCCAGCTCCTTGCGGGCCTTGCGCAGCGCGGCGGCCTTGCGCGAGCGCAGATCGGGGGCCCAGGTGTTCCAGCTCGCCCCGCCGTGGAGATCCTTGAGGGCCATAAAGAGGGCGTAGTCGGCGAGCCATGAGTCCTGCTCGGCACAGAACGCCTCGAAGTCGTCAGCGAGCCCGATCGCGACGCCGTCGCGCATGCGCTCGTAGCTGGCCCGCAGCAGGCCCAGCTTGAATCCGATCACCCGGCCGTAGTCCACGTGGTCGCCGCCGAGGTCGCCGGCGGCCTCAGCCGCAGCCTCAAGCTCGGCCTGGCCGAGCAGCCCGCGATCAACCAGATCGTCGAGGCTGACCAGCAGCGGGTTGCCGGCGAAGGCCGAGAAGCACTGGTAGGGCGAGTCGCCATAGCCGGTGGGGCCGAGGGGTAGCACCTGCCAGAGGCGCTGGCCGGCGGCCGCCAGGAAATCAACAAAGCGATATGCGGAGGCTCCAAGGTCGCCGATGCCCCACGGCCCGGGCAGTGAGGTCGGGTGGAGCAGGATCCCGCTTGAGCGGGGAAAGTGCATAATACCCTCGTGATGGAGTGCGCTCGTACCAGCGCGCCATTGTAGCATACTATCGATAGCGGCTGGCACTGTGGCCGCCAACGAGCGCAGAGATGGGGCTTTTATGTCAATCTACACGACCAAGCAGGGGTGGGTGCTCGAGACCCGCACGACGGGGTACGCCCTGGGGCTGAACGACGCCGGACTGCTGGCCCACCGCTACTGGGGTCGGCGGCTCAGCGACCCGCACGACTACCCCGCCGCGATCAGCCCGCGCGAGTGGGCCTCCTTCAACGGCGCGGCTCAGCGCACCCCGGAGGAGTACCCCGGCTACGCGGGCAGATCCTATATCGACCCCTGCCTCAAGGTAGCCTTCGCCGACGGCGTGCGCGATGTGGTGCTGCGCTACGAGTCGGCCGACGTGATCGGCGGCGACACCCCGGAGCTGCACGTCCACCTGCGCGACAGCGCCTACCCGCTGCGCGTCACGCTGCACTATCGCGTCCACGCCGCCTACGACCTGATCGAGCGCTGGGTGACGGCCGAGAACCAGGGCGACGCGCCGATCATGATCGAGCGCATGCTCTCGGCCGAGTGGCACCTGCCGCCCGGCGCGGGCTACCGGCTGTCCCACCTCACCGGGCGCTGGGCCGATGAGCTGAACCTGCGCCGCGAGCCGCTCGTCCAGGGCCTCACGGTGCTGGAGAGCCGCCGGATCACCTCCAGCCACCACCACAGCCCCTGGTTCGCCATCGACGCGGGCGGCGCCGACGAGGATACGGGCGAGGTCTGGTTCGGGGTGCTGGCCTGGAGCGGCAACTGGAAGATCGTCGCCGAGGTGACCGACTTCGCCACCACGCGGGTGAAGATCGGCCTGAGCGACTGGGACTTCGCCTGGCGCCTGGGGGCCGGCGAGCGCTTCACCACGCCCTGCGCCTACGCCGGCTACAGCGACGCGGGCTTCGGCGCGGCCAGCCGGCGCCTGCACGACCTGATCCGCGACACGCTGCTGCCGCACGCCAACGTCACCCACCAGGTGCTCTACAACTCCTGGGAGGCCACCGAGTTCGACGTGGACGAGGCCTCGCAGGTGGAGCTGGCCAGGCTGGCCGCCGCCATGGGCGTCGAGCTGTTTGTGATGGACGACGGCTGGTTCCACGGGCGCAACCACGACCGGGCCGGCCTGGGCGACTGGTGGCCCGACGCGAAGAAGTTCCCCCGCGGGCTGGCACCGCTGATCGCGCAGGTACACGCCCTGGGCATGCAGTTCGGCCTGTGGGTCGAGCCCGAGATGGTGAACCCCGACAGCGACCTCTACCGGGCCCACCCCGACTGGGTCATCCACTTCCCGACCCGCGCCCGCAGCGAGGCCCGCAACCAGCTCATCCTCAACGTGGCCCGCGCCGATGTACAGGCGTACCTGATCGGGCAGCTGGACAAGCTGCTGGCCGAGCACAAGATCGCCTTCATCAAGTGGGACATGAACCGCAACGTGAGCGAGCCGGGCTGGCCCGACGCGCCAGGCGACCAGCGCGAGCTGTGGGTGCGCTACGTGCGGGGGCTCTACCACATCTGGGGCACGCTCCGCGAGCGGCACCCGCAGGTGATCTGGCAGAGCTGCTCGGGCGGCGGCGGCCGGGCCGACCTGGGCATCCTCGCCTTCGCCGACCAGATCTGGCCCAGCGACAACACCGAGCCGGCGGCGCGGCTGCAGATCCAGGAGGGCTTCAGCCAGGTCTTCCCGGCGAACACGATGGAGGCCTGGGTGACGGACATGGGGCCGCGCTACCTGCCCCTGTCGTTCCGCTTCCACGTGAGCATGTGCGGGTCGCTGGGGGTGGGCG
>JBAXES010000249.1:0-6283 GCA_037140315.1 Chloroflexales bacterium | reverse complement strand
TTCCCGATCACCGCCTCGGGGCCGCTCGGCAGCGCGGGGGCCGGCGTGCCGGTCGGCGCGGGCGTCACATCGGCGGCCGGGGTCACGGTCGGAGGCGTCGTCGGCGACGGCTGTGCCGCCGTCGCCGTCGGCGTCGGCGCGACCGCGCTGGCCCGCCCGAAGAGCGCGGCCTCAAACTGCTTGAGCACCGTCAGGGGTATCTCGCCCGACACATGCCCGTCTGCGGTGCTCACCCTGATCGAGTAGGCCGCCCCCTGCTGGAGGGCCGCAGCACCGGGCTGCTTGTGGGCCTCGACCTCCACCCGCCCGCGGCGGACGACGACTCCCTCCAGATCTTCTGGGCGCAGGTAGGCGACGGGCTTCCCGTCAGATACGAGCTCCACCGTCACCTTCACACCGTCCAGGCCGGTGGCCTCAGCGCTGACGCTCACGGTGATCTCTGGGTTAACCCGGACAACATCGGCCTTCGTGACCTTCAGGCTGACGGGCTCGGCGGTAGCCAGCGCGACGGGGGCCTGCGGCTGGCTCCCGCCCGGGAGCAGCGTCAGCACGAGGACCAGGACACCGAGGATCGCCAGGATTGGCACGAGGATCACCAAGATCTTGCTGGCAAGCGAGAGGTTCGCGAAGCGGTCGCGCCAGTCGCTCGGCTCGTCGTCAAGCGGCAGCGCGGTGTAGTCCACCTGCCCGGTCAGGCCGGGCGAGGCGCCCAAGTCGTCGGTCGAAGTCTGGCGTCGCCGCAGACGCCTAGTGAGAATGACAACGATCACCAGCGCAAGGACGCCGGCAACAATCAGGATGATCGCGATCATCGGGTCGAGGCGGCTGAGCAGATCTTGCATGCGGGCGAAGTTCCTTGTTCAGATGCGGCGAGGCCGCAACGCTACTCACCGTATAATATGACAACGAGTTGCGCTTTGCAAGCGGCGGGATAGGTGAAAGCCACCGTATGTGTAACTCGTTTAGCCACAGGCCAGGGCCAGGGGATAGGAGTATGCTATAGTAGCCCCCAGCATTCGATGTTCTACAGCGAGGTTCTTATGTCCGAGCATATTCTCGTGGCCGTGGCGTGGCCCTACGCCAACGGCCCGCGGCATATCGGCCATGTGGCCGGGTTCGGCGTCCCGTCCGACATCTTCGCCCGCTTCCACCGCCTGCGCGGCAACCACGTGCTGATGGTCAGCGGCACCGATGAGCACGGCACCCCGATCACCCTCGCCGCCGACAAAGAGGGCGTGACCGCCCGCGACATCGCCGACCGCTACAACCAGGTGATCGGCGACGACCTGTACAACCTGGGGCTGAGCTACGATACCTTCACCCGCACCACCACCCAGAACCACTACAGCGTCACCCAGGATCTCTTCAGGACGCTCTACGACAAGGGCTACATCCTGCGCCAGGAGACCCTCGGGGCCTTCTCGGCCGCCACTGGCCGCACCCTGCCCGACCGCTATGTGGAGGGCACCTGCCCGATCTGCGGCTACAAGGACGCCCGCGGCGACCAGTGCGATAACTGCGGCCACCAGCTCGACCCGGTAGATCTGATCGACCCGCGCTCGAAGGTCGACGGCACCACGCCGATCTTTAAGGAGACCGAGCACTTTCTGCTCGACCTGCCGGCCTTCGGCGAGCAGCTGCGCACCTGGATCGAGGCCCAGGAGCACTGGCGGCCGAACGTGCGCAGCTTCTCGCTCAACTTTATCAAGGATCTGAAGCCGCGCTCGATCACCCGCGACCTCGACTGGGGCGTGCCCATCCCGCTGCCCGAGTACGCCGACCGCGACGACAAGAAGATCTATGTCTGGTTCGACGCGGTGATCGGCTACCTGTCGGCCAGCATCGAGTGGGCGCACAACCGCGGCACCCCCGAGGCCTGGCGCGACTGGTGGCAGAGCCCCGCCGCCCGGCACTTCTACTTCATGGGCAAGGATAACATCGTCTTCCACACGGTGATCTGGCCGGGGATGCTGCTCGGCTACGGCGCGGGCGGCGTCTACGGCGGCGGGACGGCCGACCTCCAGCTGCCCTATAACGTCGTGTCGAGCGAGTTCCTCACCATGGAGGGCAAGAAGTTCTCCAGCTCGCGCGGGGTCGTGATCTATGTCAACGATGTGCTCAGCCGCTACGACGCCGACTCGCTGCGCTACTTCCTGACCATCGCCGGCCCGGAGAACCAGGATACCGACTTCACCTGGGCCGAGTTTGTGCGCCGCAACAACGATGAGCTGGTGGCCACCTGGGGCAACCTGGTGAACCGCACGCTGACCAACGTCTATAAGAACTTCGGCAGCGTGCCGCAGCCGGGCGCGCTGAGCGAGTCCGACCACGCCCTGATCGGCCATGTCGAGGGCGGCTTCGCCGTGATCGGCGAGCTGCTGGAGGCCGCCCGCTTCAAGGCGGCGATCAGCGAGGCCATGCGCCTGGCCGGCCTGGTGAATATCTACCTGAGCGAGCAGGAGCCCTGGAAGGTGATCAAGGTCGACCGCGAGCGCGCCGCGACGATCTGGTACGTCGCCCTGCGCTGCGTGGACAGCCTGAAGATCTTCTTCACGCCCTTCCTGCCCTTCAGCAGCCAGCGCCTCCACGCGTACCTCGGCTATGACGGCTACATCGCCGGGCCGCTGGAGTTTACGCACTACACCGAGGCCAACGGCAGCAGCCACCGCGTGCTCACCGGCGATTACACCGCCTGGGTCGGCCGCTGGGAGATCGGCGATCTGCCGGTGGGGCAGGCCCTGCGCGAGCCGAGGCCGCTGTTTAAGAAGCTCGACGAGAAGGTGGTCGAGGAGGAGCTGGCCCGCCTGGATCACTGAGGCACCTCAGTGCCTCAGCGCCTCAGTGATATCGCGGTAGAAGATCACAGTGGTGTGGAGGCTGCCGTCGGCGCTGCGCGCGTAGCCGGGGATGCGCCCGGCCTCGCGGTAGCCCATGCGCCGATAGAGCCGCTCGCCATGATCGCCGGCGCGGGTGTCGAGCACAATCAGGCTGCGGCCAAACTCGCGGGCCAGGCCCTCGACGGCCATCATCAGGGCGGTGCCGAGGCCGCGGCGGCGGGCCGCCCGGTGGACGAGCAGCTTCTGCACCTCGGCGCGGTGGCTGGCGTTGGGCCTCCCTGGCAGCGCAAGCTGGACGGTGGCGACGGCCATGCCGCCCACGCGCGACACCAGCAGTGCGCGGGTGCCCGCGGCTACCTCGGCAATGACTGCGTCCCAGTACTGTGTGGCCTCGATCGCGGACAGGGGTGGCAAAAACCCAACCGCCGCACCACCATCCACGGCATCCCGCAGGATCGCGCTCAGGTCATCGCGGGTGGCGGTGGCGGCGGTCGCGCTCAAGCGCTCGATGGTGCGCATTCGTCTCTCCTAAAGATCAGGGAGGTGATACGGAGATGACCGTGAGGGCGGCCCTCAAATTATAACCCAGCCGCGTACGTACGGCAACCGTAAAGGGGTTTTGCGGAGAGGGACAAGCCCTCTCCGCAAAACCCCTTTACCGCAATACCGCATAAGTAACGCTGTGCGCTGCCGCCTGCCGGGGGGCTGAAGCCCTCGGCTAGGTTGTACAAAGGCCGCCTGCGCGGCCTCAGCTAGGCTGCGCAGGCGACCTTTGTACGACCTAGCCCGCCCGTTCACGCGCCGGGCGCGCAGGGATACAGCGTTCCTTCTGCTCTACTGCGATTCACAGGTCAGCGCAAAGGACTTACGGGGTCGCGAGAAGGACTTACGGGGTCGTGAGAAGGACTTACGGGGTCGTGAGAAGGACTTATGGGGTCGTGAGAAGGACTTATGGGGTCGTGAGAAGGACTTACGGGGTCGTGAGAAGGACTTACAGGGTCGCGAGAAGGACTTACGGGGTCGCGAGAAGGACTTACGGGGTCGCGAGAAGGACTTACGGGGCAATACCGCAAAAGGCACGCTGTGGGTGGTTCTGTCATGCCGAGCGCAGCGAGGCATCTTCCAGGCTCGTGGATGGGAAGACCCCTCGCTGCGCTCGGGGTGACAGGTCTTGCCGGTTTCTCCCGGCGCCATTGGCCCACCGGCCATCAGATACTCGGGGTGACAAAACCGGTTTCTCCCGGCACCATTGGCTGCCGGCCATGAGATACTCGGGGTGACATGGGGCGGGATATCCGAGGTTACTTCTGCGGTATTGCCCTTTACCCCTTCAAGAATGCGCGGGCGGAGTACTAGGCAGCGCTATGAGTCATCGAGCGTAGAGAGCACCCGGTGGGCGCGCAGGGCCAGCCAGAGCGCGAAGTGCTCCTCGGAGTTATCGAGGTCCATCCCGCTGATCTCCTTGATCCGCTCAAGCCGGTAGAGCAAGGTGTTGCGGTGGACGTGCAGCGACTCGGAGGTGGCGCGCAGGTTGCCGAGGTTCGAGAAGTAGGCCTCGAGGGTCTTGATCAGGTCGGCGCGCTGGCGGGTGTCGTAGTCGGCGAGCTTCGACAGCGTCTCGCGGTAGAACGTCCAGAGCTCGGGCGTCTCGCGCAGGCGCACCAGCAGCCGGTAGACGCCGAGGTCGCTGAAGGCCAGCACGCGGGCGATGCCGAAGAGCTGCCGGCCGAGGATGAGGGCCTGCTCGGCCTCCTCCAGGGTGCGCCGCCACTCGTTCAGCGCGCCGACCTGGCCGCCGATCGCCACCGCGATGCCGGGGTAGTCGACCACCAGGCGCTCGCGCAGCTGCTCGACGAGGTCGCGCGGGCGAGCTGAGCCGCCGATCGGGATCATCGTCAGGATGCTGCTGTCGCGGCGCGAGATCGGCGCGTTGATCCCGCGGCGGCTCAGCTCGCTCTGCACGCTGCTGGCGACGCGGCCCAGGGCCTGGGGGCTGGCGTCCTCCAGGTTAACCAGGACGGCCATGTGCGGCAGCGTGAGGCTGTAGCCCAGCTCCTGGCCGCGCTGGACGGCGGCGGCCATATCGGAGGGCGGGCCGGCCAGGATGTTTGAGAGGAAGTCGCCGCGCAGGCGCTCCTCGGCGGCCTGGACGGCCTGCTCTTTGGCGAACTCCAGGGCCAGGGCCGATGCGCCGCGCATCGCGGCCTCGCGATCCCAGGCGTCGAGCGCGCTGCCGGCCAGGGCCAGGTAGCCAGTGGGGTAGTCGCTCGGGCCGATCGGCTCGACCCAGATCTGCTGGTTGAGCAGGTTCGCCTCGCCCTTGGCGCTCGGGCGCAGGGCCTGGAGGGCGATGCGGGCCGAGCCCTTGCTGCGCTGGGTGCGCAGCTCGCCGTTGGGGCTGTAGCATGCCACGCTCTGGCCCGTGCGCTCGGCGAGGGCGTCGAGCAGGCCGGGCAGGCCCTGCCCCGACAGCGAGCGCTGGGTGAGCAGATCGTAGAGCTGGGCGCCGCGCCGATCGAATTGGGCCTCGTAGTCGGTGATCAGGCGCGTGATCTCACGCTCGACCTCGCGCAGGTCGGCGCTGGCCGGGATCTGGAGCAGCGGGAGGCGGGCCTCCTCGGCGGCGGCGGCATCCTCGGCGGTGATCGCGCCGACGGCCACGACCCCGGCGACCGGCACGGGGGCCTGGGCCAGGCGTCGCACCAGCACCGCCAGGCTGAGCCGTGAGTCCAGGGCCTGGGCGGCCTCCACCGAGAGCAGCGCGAGCTCGCCGCCGCGCAGCTCGGCGAAGGCGGGGAGCGTGGCGCGCAGCGTGGCCACCCAGGTTACCTGGCGACCTAGCCCTGCGGCCCCGGCGGCGGTCAGCGTGCCGAGCGGTAACGCGAGGCGGAGAACATCCCGCACAGTGACAGACGGCATCGTATCGCACTCGATGAACTTGCTTGGACGCGGGAAGTATTATAGCACGGCTGTACCGGGCCCAAACCTTGCGAGCCGCGCCGCCTGGGGCGGGCTGCGCTACCCTCGCGGATCTTTTTTTGGTGGTGCTGCGCGGCCTCGCCGCCATGCAGCGCCAAAGCAAGCTAGATCTGAGGCCCCGGCCTGACCGCCTTGCAGTATAATTGGTATACGCTATTCATCGACGATATCTGACGGCTGATAAAATGAGCATCAAGAACTCCATACGCTGCTCGATAGGCTTCGCCGTGGCCTACGATCAGAATGCTGAATGCTGAATGAGTGAAGGCGCTCCACATTCAACATTCAACATTCAACATTCCAGAAAGGGGGTGGTTTTCGGAGCAAAGCGCATGTCCGCCCTGACGTATACAGGTACCCTAAGTCCTTCACGGACTGGCCAACGCTGGCCAAATCCTCATTGCTAAGGAGCACACTGTCTATGAAGCGGTTCAACCTTTCGCTGATGGCGATCCTCACGCTGTTCA
>JBAXES010000248.1:0-6296 GCA_037140315.1 Chloroflexales bacterium | reverse complement strand
GGCCGCTTCTTTCGCGTTGCGCCGGGCGGTATCGACATCGGCGGCATGCGCCAGGCCAACAAGGACATGGCCAAGCGCCTCGCCGGCCAGGGTTATGTCGTGCTCGTGGTCAATCCGTTCTACCGCACCGATACCGCCCCGGTGATGGCCAAGATCAACGCCCAGGTTCCCGCCGATGCGTGCGCCTGGCTCTTCGGCAGCGCCGCCCTCGACATGGCCCGCCAGGGCGTCTTCTACGCCGAGGGCGGGGCCTGGAGCATCGCCCGCACCCTGGCCGACGCGCTCATCCGCGACGGCGGCGAGCTGCGCTACCGCGCCTGGGTCGAGCGGATCCTGGTCGAGGGCGGCCGCGCGGTGGGCGTGCGCCTGGCCGGCGGCGAGGAGCTGCGCGCGCGCCAGATCATCGCCGGGCAGACCGTGTGGGACGTCGCCCGCCTGCTGGGCGAGGCCGCGCCGCGCCGGCTGCTCACTATGCTGCGGACAACTCCCGAGGGCTGGGGCGCCTTCACGCTCTACCTGGGGGTCGCTGACCCGGGCATCCCCACAGGGCTGCCCGAGCACCACCAGGTGCTGCTGCGCTACGGCGAGCCTATGGGCGAGGGCAACACCGCCTTCATCTCGCTGCACCCGGCCCACGACGCTAGCCGCGCCCCGGCGGGCCAGCGCGCGGTGACGATCAGCACACACACGCGGGTCGGCCCCTGGTGGCAGGCGCGCGCCGCCGGGCGGGCGGCCTACGTCGAGCGCAAGGGCGTCTGGGCCGAGCGGCTGCTCGCCGCGGCCGAGGTGGCCCTGCCGGGGCTGCGCGGCCACATCCGCTACCGCCAGGAGGGCACGCCGGTGAGCTTCCAGCGCTACACCCGCCGCGCCGACGGCATGGTCGGCGGCCTGGGCCAGCGCCCCGCGCAGAGCGGCTTCTCCAGCCTGGGCCCGCGCGCCGCCGGGGTGCCCGGCCTCTTGCTGGTGGGCGACAGCGCCTTCCCCGGCCAGAGCAGCGCCGCCGTCACCCAGGGCGCGATCCGGCTCTACCAGGCTCTGCGCCGGGGCTAGCGCGTCGGGAGGGGCGCGGGGAGAGTCTGCCCTCCCGCGCTCACAGCAGCTCGACGATAAGAATCTCGAATGGCCCCAGGGTGAGGCCGTCAAGGGCGAGGGGTTGGGCATCACGCGCGTGGCTGGAGAAGCGCAGCTGCGGCTGCCTGTCGCTGATCTCAAGGCCGAGCGCCTGCCCCTCGCCCGAGAAGTTGAGGGCCACGAGGCACGTCTGCCCCGCGACCCCGTCGTGGCGCAGGAAGGCCAGGATATGCTCGCCCTGCGCGTCCAGCGCCTGGTAGCTGCCGGCGACCAGCGCGGGCGCGCCCCGCCGCAGCGCCAGCATGCGCCGGTAGAAGCTGAGCAGCGAGCCGGGGTCGCTCTCCTGCGCCGCGATGTTGACCCCGGCCGCGTAGTTGGGGTGGACGGGCAGCCAGGGCGACACAGCGGGCGGGCAGAATCCGGCGTTTGGCCCGCCGCCCCACTGCAGCGGGCTGCGGCAGCGGTCACGCGTGGTCGCCGCCACGGCCGCCAGCGCTTCCCCCGGCGACACGCCGAGCCGCTCCGTCATCGTCCGATACTGGTTGATCGCGGTTGTGTCGCGCAGCTCGCCCGGGGCGCTCAGCACGAGATCGGCCATGCCGATCTCCTCGCCGTTATACAGAAACGGCGTGCCCTTCAGCGTCAGCAGCAGCGCCAGGTGCAGGCGGGCCAGCTCCGCGTCGTGGAGCCCATCGCCGTAGCGGCTCCACAACCGCGGAGAGTCGTGGTTCCCAAGCGTGTTACACGGCCACGCGTCGGGCGGGAGCGCCGCGAGGCGTATGGACTGGTTGGCGCGGATATGCGCCGGCGTCAGCCGCGCGGCCCGCATCAGCGGGAAGTTGAACACGAGGTGCAGCTCGTCATCGCCCGCGCCGTGGTAGGCCACATCCTCATCCTCGCCGATCAGCACCCGCTCGCCGGGGTAGCTGTCCACCAGCGCGCGCAGCTCCTGCATCAGCTCGTGGACGCCGGGCTGCTGGATCTGATAGCGCATCAGCTGCTGGTACTCGGCTACGGTCAGCCGGTTCGCGTCGAGGATCGCGTCCGCCGCCATGTCCAGCGTGTGATCCGGCAGGCCGGGGTGCTCAAAGATCGTCGCGATCGCATCGAGCCGAAACCCGTCCACCCCCAGGTCGAGCCAGAAGCGCACCGCCGCCCACATCGCCTGCCGAACCTCGGCGTTACGCCAGTTGAGGTCAGGCTGCTCCTTGAGGAAGGCGTGATAATAGTACTGATCGGTCAGCGGGTCGCGCTCCCAGCTCGACCCGCCGAAGATCGCGGCCCAGTTGCTCGGCGGGCCGTCGCCCCTGCCGTCGCGCCAGATATACCAGTCGCGCCTCGGGTTATCGCGGCTGGATCGCGACTCCACGAACCAGGGGTGCTGATCGGAGCTGTGGTTGAGCACGAGGTCGAGGACAACCCGCATGCCGCGGGCGTGGGCCGCGCGCAGGAACGCCGTGAAGTCGGCGAGATCGCCATACTCGCTGCCGACATCGGTGTAGCTGGAGACATCGTAGCCGCAGTCCAGGAAGGGTGACGGGTAGTGCGGCGAGAGCCAGATCGCATCGACGCCCAGCTCAAGCAGGTAGTCGAGCCGGGCGATCATCCCCGGGAAGTCGCCGATGCCGTCGCCGTTGCCGTCGGCAAAGCTGCGCGGATAGATCTGGTAGAAGACGGCCCGCTGCCACCATCTGAGCGTGCTCATCGTTGCCTCCCTCGCTGCCAGCCCAACCACGCCGTCTCAGTCCGCACAGGGAGTATAGCACTCCCGCCCGGACGTAGTGCGTTTGTTCAGTCGCTCTCTTGTTCGCCTTTGAAACGTGTGTTATGCTCTTGGGGTACGCGTGCCCTCTCAATACACATGACGCCGGAGCAGCGAGCGCTATGAATCGTCTCACCTCGGTTGATCTCTTTGCTGGCGCTGGCGGGTTGTCGTGTGGCCTAGAGATGGCCGGCTTTAGGCCGCTCTTTGCTTCAGACATTCATCCTGTCTACTGTGATACCTATCAGCATAACCATCCTGAAACCTATGTGTATCGTAGAGATATCCGCGATCTACCGGCGGAGGAAGTGGCCGCAATAACCGGCCTAGGCGTTGGCGAGCTTGATCTTCTTGCGGGCGGCCCTCCTTGTCAGGGCTTCTCCATTAATGCGCCTATCCGCACAATGGAAGATCGTAGAAATCACCTTTTCCTCGACTTTGTCCGGATCGCCACTCATCTGATGCCCAAGTTTATTTTGATTGAAAATGTTCCGGGCATGGTCTCATTAGATAATGGCGGCGTTGTCGCCGCGATTATTCGCGAGATCACAAGCCTGGGCTACAAGATCGACTACCGAATTTTATTTGCTGCCCACTATGGCGTTCCACAGACTCGCTATCGGACCGTATTCCTTGCGACACGCGAGGACATTGAGATTGAGTTCCCCGCCCCTACCCACAATGCGAAGAGCCGCCCGAACTTCACGCGCGGTCGTGAGCTGACACTGAACATCCTCCCGCTCTTTGCGATGGAGCTAAAGCCGCATACGACGGTATGGGACGCGATCTCTGACTTGCCACCGATTGTGCCAGGCTCACCTGACGATAGCGCAAGCTACATCTCTGATCCGCAGAACGAATATCAAGCATTGATGCGCGCAGCGCATCCGCGCCTGACAAATCATCACGCGGGCAGATTGTCAGCGATTAACCTGGAGCGGCTAACCTACATCCCGCAGGGCGGCAGCTGGCGCGATATTCCGTTTGACCTGCTTCCCGCAGGGATGAAGCGAGCGCGGCGCAGCGATCACACCAAGCGCTATGGACGCCTCGACCCGAACGGGCTCTGCTCGACCGTGCTAACCAAGTGTGACCCGCACTGGGGCTCGTTCTTTCACCCAACCCAAGACAGAGTCCTATCGGTTCGCGAGGCCGCCCGGATGCAGTCGTTCCCTGATCACTATATATTTCTTGGCACAATAGGGCACCAGTACGAGCAAGTTGGCAACGCCGTCCCCCCGCTCTTAGCGCGGGCGATTGGAGAGCTGATTGCCAAGAGCCTTATTGATATACGGGAGATCGCCCATGCCCCGAGCAGCTCTTTGGAGCTCACTCGCTCGATAAGATTCTCCTTGGACGACTTCTCAAATCAATTCATCGCGGGCGCTAACCTGCCCTCTGGCGCAATGCTAGACAGTCGAGTCCGAGATATTCTCGCGGTGGAATAAGCAAGGGTAATCATAGGATACGCTGATGACAACAAGCGAATCGACCCTGGACCCCGCCCGCACGGTGGCCGAGCTGAAGGAGCTGCGCGCCCTCACCGGCGACGAGAACGGCGCGCAGCGCGTGGCCTGGACGGAGACCTGGGCCAAGGCCCGGGCATGGATGCGCGCCAAGCTGGCCGATCTGCCGGTGGAGGTCGCCACCGACGAGGCCGGCAATGTGTGGGCCACCCTGCGCGGCGCCTCCGAGCGCGAGCTGCTGATCGGCGGCCACATCGACTCGGTGCCCAACGGCGGCTGGCTCGACGGCTGCCTGAACCTGGTGGCCGGGCTAGAGGTGCTGCGCAGGCTGTCTGCCCAGGGCACGCCGCCGGTGACGGTGCGCCTGGTGGACTGGGCCGACGAGGAGGGCGCGCGCTTCGGGCGCAGCCTGTTCGGCTCCAGCGCCACCTCGGGCTACTTTGACCCCGAGGAGCTGGCCGAGCTGAGGGACCGCGACGGTATCGCGCTGCCCGACGCCGTCGGCGCGTTCGGCGTCGATCTGCGCACGGCGCGGCTGGCCGGCCGCCAGCTGGCCAGGGCCGGCGCCTACCTGGAGCTGCACATCGAGCAGGGCCCGGTGCTGGAGAGCATGGGCCTGCCGCTCGGCGTCGTGCTGGGCACCTTCGGCGTCGAGCGCAACCGGGTCATCTGGCGCGGCCAGGCCGCCCACTCCGGCTCGACGCCCATGGACAAGCGCAGGGACGCCCTGGCCGGCGCGGCCAAGCTGGCCCTGCACATCCGCGACATCGCCCGCGAGGTGGGCGACGGCGCGGTCTGCACCTCCGGCGGCGTGGTCTGCCGGCCCGGCATCGTCACCTCGGTGGTCGAGACGGCCGAGCAGCTGCTCGACCAGCGCCACCTCGACGCCGGGCAGCTGGCGCGCATGCTGGCGCTGGCCAAGGCGGCCAGCCAGCGCTTCGCGGCCGAGGAGCAGATCAGCGTGGAGTGGGAGCCGCTCTGGCGGATCGACCCCATCCCCTTCCACCCCGAGCTGATCGCCCTGTGCGACGAGGCCATCCTGGAGACCTGCGGCGTCTCGCACCGGCTGCCGAGCGGCCCGCTCCACGACGCCGCCGAGGTGGCCCGCGCGGGGGTGCCGACGATCATGCTCTTCGTGCAGAGCCTGCGCGGCATCTCGCACAACAAGATCGAGGACACCCTGGAGCAGCACATCGAGCTGTCGGTGCAGGCCCTCGACCGGCTGGCCGACAAGGCTATCGCCTGGGTCGCGGCGCGGTAGGGCCGCGCCAACGCCATTTGGGGCGGCACCCCAAACCTGCTTTTTGTTAGGTGTTGGCGGCGAAGCCGCCAACACCTAACAAAAATAACGTGGGGGCGGCGAAGCCGCCCCCAAACCCCCACCGAGGTGGCGTTGTAGCGTTGACCCATTTGACGGATCGCACCCTCCGGGGTACTATAGCCTTTAACCCAGAGAATCCAAGTGAAGACGCTACGGCAACGATGCCCTGACGCCCTCTCTGCGAGCGTGCCACCTTCGTAGATCAGGACTCGACGCACGATGCCTAACGAGCGCAGCGCTACCGATATTGGACGGCCGCCCTTCGCCAGCTACCAGCTCGACACAGCCTACGATGAGATGTTCACGCCCACCGGCCAGGTGCGCGAGCACTACCGGACACTCTATGACCGGCTGCGCGAGATGGGCAAGAGCGAGCTGGAGCAGCGTCAGCGCTACGCTGACGCCACCTTCCTGACCCAGGGGATCACCTTCACCGTGTACGGCGAGGACGCCGGCACCGAGCGGATCTTCCCCTACGACCTGCTGCCGCGGATCATCACCGCCGGCGAGTGGGCCACCGTCGAGCGCGGGCTGGCCCAGCGCATCACCGCCCTGAACCACTTCCTCCACGACATCTACCACGAGGGCAAGATCTTTAAGGACGGGGTCGTCCCGCGCGATCTGATCTACACCTGCCAGCACTACCGCCGCGAGATGCGCAACGTCCACGTCCCGC
>JBAXES010000247.1:0-6311 GCA_037140315.1 Chloroflexales bacterium | reverse complement strand
CCCCCCGACCCCGCCCCCGCGCGCGCTGCCTGCCCTCGCGTAGGCATTTGTTACATACCTGTTGGGCTCGGGCGGCGACTCCGCCCCCAGCTGCCTGCTGATACCCGACAGCGCCTCGGTCGTACCCTTACATATGATACCTATAAGGACATAATCTCATGCGAAAGCGCATCCACATGCTCGGCGCCGTGCTCTGCCTGCTCGTCCTCGCCGCCTGCGGTGCTAGCCCGGCCAAGCCCGCCGCCAGCGACAGCGCCAGCTCGACCAAGCTCATCAGCATCGCAGACCCGTGGGCGCGGGCGGCGGCAATGACCGGCGCCTCCGCTTCGGGCGCGACGGCGACAAGCGGCGCGGCGATGGCCGATAGCGGCGGCACCAGCGCGGCATACCTGACGATCACCAACAGCGGCAGCACTGCTGACGCCCTGCTGAAGGCCGAGAGCGATGTGGCCAACTCCGTCGAGCTGCACACGATGACAATGGTGGACAACGTGATGAAGATGACGCCGGTGGAGAAGATCGACATCCCGGCCAGCGGCAAGGCCGAGCTGAAGCCGGGCGGATTCCACGTGATGCTGATCGGCCTGCGCCACGACCTGAAGGAGGGCGATGTGGTCAAGCTGACCCTCACCTTCCAGACTGCGGGCAAGGTTGAGGTTGAGGCACCGGTGCGCAAGCCGTAGCGGAACATGTGGCGTGTTGCCTGATATTGTCAGCTCTGCTGACAATATCAGGCAACACGCCACGGGGTTTATGAAGGAGATCGTGATGATCCGTGTCAGACATGCCCTCGTGCTGATCCTGCTGGCCCTGCTGCTGAGCGCCTGCGCCAGCGCGCCGGCTGCGGTGCCGACGGCAGCCAGCAGCGCGCCCGATATCCCCACCGCGGGCACGCCGATCGACCCGCCTAAGCCCCTGATCGACTTCAGCCTGCCCAGCAGCGCGGGCGGCAAGCCGATGAGCCTGAGCGATCTGCGCGGCAAGCCGGTGCTGCTCTACTTCGGCTACACCTTCTGCCCCGACATCTGCCCGACGACCCTGGCGGAGTTTATCCAGGTCAAGAAGGACCTCGCCGCCAAGGGCGATCAGCTGGCGGTGCTCATGGTCAGCGTCGACCCTGAGCGCGACACGCCGGCGGTGATGGGGCGCTATATGCAGGCGTTCGACCCGAGCTTTATCGGCATGAGCGGCGATGCGGCGACGCTGCGCCGAATCGGCGGGGACTACGGACTCTTCTACCAGCGCCACGCGGTGAGCGGCAGCGCGGCCGCCTACCTGGTCGACCACAGCGCGGCCAGCTACCTGATCGACAAAAAGGGGCAGCTGCGGATGGTCTACGCCTACGGCACGCCGCACACGGTGATCGCGCCGGATGTGGAGCGCCTGCTCGCCGAGCAGGGCTAGGAGGCCGCTATGGCACGCTGGACACGCGCGCTGGTCGGGTTGACCCTGCTGGCCCTGGGCATGGCAGCCTGTGCGGCCTCGCCGCTCCCGCCCCTGGCCGATGGCGCGGTGCGCGCCCAGCAGGTGCGCGATGGCCTGACGTTCACCCTCGACAGCCAGGCCGCCCCGCGGATCAACACCACGCAGCACCTGCGGCTCACCCTCGTCGATACGGGCGGCCGCCCCGTGGAGAACGCGAGCGTCTACTTTGATCTCGAGATGAACATGCTCTGCCTGAGCGGCAGCAGGCCGGTGGCGAACGTCGTCGGGCGCGGCGGCTATGAGGTGGATGTGGTGTATGTGATGGCGGGGAACTGGAAGGTGACGGCGGTGGCCACCGTTGGCGAGCGTGATCTGCGCGTCACGTTCCCGATCAGCGTCGTGGAGTAGCGCTCGCAGGAGGGGCGGCTCGTCGAGCCGCCCCTCCCAATCGGTCGTTGTCGGCGGAGCCCCCTATGCGCTCGCCCGCGCCCGGCTGGGTATCGTCGGCATCAGGGGTGATCGTCGGCGGTGGCAGGTCAGGTAGACCAGCGGCCCCGTCGTGCAGCGCAGGGCGCGCGTGCGTCCGCTGGGGATGATCGCCGCCATCCCGGTGCGCAGCACGGTCATCTCATCGTCTACAAACAGCTTGCATGTGCCCTGGATGACCACCACGAGCACATCCACCTCGTCGTTAACGTGCTGGGGTATCGAGGCCCCATCGGCGAGGCGCAGCAGGTTCACGTTCAGCTGCTCACTATTTGCGCTACAAGCCGGGCCATCGTACTCCACCCCCCGCAGCGCCTCTGCCACATTGATCAGCAGCTCGGCTGGAAGGCCCATAGTTCACTCCTCTTGTGTTTGTTCGCGCGCAGGCCGATGAGGTGCGCCCTCATCTTAACCTGAAGCCCTAGCAATGACTCTCATGGCACAGGTCAGCCGCGAGCCGGCCATAGGCGTCGGCGCGCATGCTTGTACCGCTATTATATATTGGTTCGCTACTGAGGCTGTCGGCGCGGATCGTCGGTTGGGCGGGCAGGTCGAAGAGAGGAGCGCCTAGATCGCTATCTCATAGCGGGCGCGGCCGTGGTTCTTGGCGCGATAGAGGGCCTCGTTCTCTTGTCAATGGATTGCGTCGGCATCAGCGGGCCTCTTTCATGGCGATGGTCGACTCTGCGGCGCGGCCCTGCGGGAAGGTGATCGTGACCGCGACGCCCACGTCGCTGGTGATCGCGATGGTGCCGTGCAGCTGACGCACCAGGTCGCGGACGAGCGAGGTGCCCAGCGATGGCTCAGCCGACGCGGGGGCGTCCGTGGGCAGGCCAACCCCGGTGTCCCAGACCGTCAGGGTGAGCATGCCGGGGAGCGTGGCGTGCAGCGCAATGCCGATGGTGCCAGGTCGCCCGTCGGGGAAGGCGTACTTCAGACTGTTGGAGAAGAGCTCGTGGATGATCAGCCCGCACGGCACCGCCTGATCCAGGTTCAGCCAGATTCGCTCGGTGTCAAATTCCACCATCAGCTGGTTCGGCGCGACGTCGTAGATTCGCAGCATCTGGGAGCTGAGATGCCGAATGTAGGCTACCGCGTCAATGTTCGCCATGTCCCCTGTGCGGTAGAGCAGCTCGTGGACGAGGGCCATCACCTCGACGCGCTGGCGGCTATCGCGCAGCGCCGCGATGGCGCGGGGGTCGGTCACCTGCCGGATCTGGAGGCGCAGCAGGCTCATCACCACCTGGAGATTATTCTTGACCCGGTGGTGGATCTCCTTGAGCAGCACCTCCTGCGTGTGGAGTGCGGCCTGGAGACGCTCCTCCATCTCGCGCCGCTGGGTGATGTCGATCAGGGTGATCACACTGCCAAGCCGCTCGCTGTGTGCGCCGAGCAGCGGGCTGATGCTGACGAGGAGGTTATATAGCTGCTTATGCTGTTGCAGCAGTACCTCAACCCTGCTTCGGCTGCCCGTGGTCATAGACTCCGCCAGCGAAAAGTCCACGCCTGCGCCTCGGTACAACGGGAAGGCCCGCGCAAAGGGCATCCCGAGCGGATTCTGGCCGCAGAGCGCGTGCGCGGCTTCGCTGGCGCGGATGATCTGGCCCTGTGCATCACACACCACAATCGCGTCGGCGGCCTGCTCCAGAATCGAGCGGGCGAGCTTCTCGTCGGCGACGAGCACTTCATTTCGTCTCTGCTCGGTCAGGTCGGTGACGACCAGACAGGAGAGTCCGCGTAGCTCGTCGTTGGGCAGAAGGTTTGCGGAGACATACCCCGGCACAGACGTGCCGTCGCTAGCGCGCAGGGTAATCTCTCTGCGGCGGTGGGCCGCGGCAGCGTCGTGCCGCACGAGCGCATCGAACAGCGTGTGGTCGGCGGGCGCAATCCATAGGTGGATGCGAGAGCCGATCACCTTTTCCAGCGGTGCCTTGAGCATCTCGGCAAAGCGCCGGTTCGTATACATGATCACGCCATCCATCGTCACGGTCAGCGCGCCTTCGTTCATCGCCTCGATCAGCACGCGGTACGCGTGATCCGCGCCCTTGAGCGTGAAGACCTGCTCGCCGCCCGCCCCTGAGACGAGCAGCGCATCAACGGCACCCGTGCGGATAGCGTTCAGAGTCTCTTCGGCTTCCGCCAGTCGCATACGAAGCTCGGCGTTCTCGCGGGTGAGACGCGCGTGGGATGTTGGTTTCCGGGACACGGCAAACTCCTAACAAACAGCTGGATCGCACACGACCCCTTTCAGCTTTTCACGCGTAGATCTAGCCCCACCAGCAGACGCTCGGTGTCCGACATGTTGCCGATGATGCGGCGCAGTGGCAGCGGCAATTTTTTGATCAGAGTGGGCGCGGCGATGATCTGCTCGCCCGCCGCCAGCTGGGGCTTCTGGTACAGGTCGACGACCTCCAGATCATAGCGCCCATGGAGATGCTCCTCGCAGATTTTCTTGACGTTGGCAATCGCATGCACCGATTGCGGGGTCGTGCCGGCCACATAGAGCCGTAGGACATACCTGGCCGTCTGTGTACCCTCCAGCGCAGCTTCAAATGCCTGGGTTGCATCACGAGGTTTCTTTTGTCGCATGATCGCCGCCTACCTTCCGCGACACCAAATCTAACCCGATCAGCACGCGCTCCGTGTTCGAGAGATCGCCGATGATTTTCCGCATCGGCACCGGTAATTTTCGCACCAGCGTCGGGATCGCCAAGATCTGGTCGCCCTGTGCAAGCTGGGGGTTTTCCAGAAGATCAATCACTTCGATCCGGTAGCGCCCTGCGAGGTGATCTTCACAGATCTGCTTCAGGTTCACAAACGCCGTCATCGATTTGGGGGTCTGCCCCGCCACGTACAGGCGCAGCGTCCAGGTGTCTGCCTCGGTCTGTGTGACCCGTGCGCGCTGCGGTGCGGATCGTGCTCGTTTCGGGTTCATGCTGGGCCTCCTGCGGGCTGGTCTGATGGCGTATCCGCTTTGCGGATCTGCGCCATATCCTCGCGTTCACGCAACAGGAGCGTTTCCCGCAGCTGCTCCTGCTCAATGCCTTGGAGCAGATCGGCTTCCTGCTCGGCGAACGCAGTGCGCATAGCGCTGATCTGTGCCTCCAGCTGTGTCCGCTTGCGCTGGAGCTCGAGTCGTTTGCGATCCACCTCTTGCTGCCGCAGCAGCTGCGCGGCGTGCTCTTGGGCCTCTTGCGTCAGGCGCGCCGAGCCCGTCAGCACGCCACTGGGGCCAACATAGACATCGCGCAGCTCGACGCCGTGATCGGTGAGCAAGAACTCACGGATCTGATTGGAGTGAGCCATCCCACGCGATTTTAGGATATATAAGCCGCGATTGCGCTCGCCGCCAAGCTCGATGCTCCGCAGTAACAGCCAGGTATCAATCGGCGACGAGATCGCAACGTCGGTTTGCTCAATGGTGTCGCCGCCCGAGGTCAAACTGGTGAACAGGCCGGTGATCTGCTGCTGCTTCAGAAAATCGACCAGCCGCATCAACATGGCTTTGACCTCGGGCACATTGTCCGCGACGACGAAGCTGTTCAACGGATCGACGACCACCACCTGGGGTCTGAAGTGGTTGATCGCTTTGTGCATCAGCGTCAGGTGCATCTCTAAGCCAGCAAACGAGGGGCGGGTTGCCTCAAAGTGGAGCAGATCGTGCTGCACCCACAGCTGCAGGTCAATGCCGATGGAGCGCATGTTGCGCATAATCTGGTTGGCCGACTCCTCGAACGCAAAGTAGAGCACGCGCTCGCCACGGCGGCAGGCGGCATCGACAACGTGGGCGGCGAAGCTTGTCTTGCCGGTGCCCGCCGTGCCTGAGATGAGCACACTACTGCCACGATAGAAGCCCATGCCGCCCAGCATCCCATCGAGGCGCGGAATGCCGCTGGAGATCCGCTCGTTTGTGGTGGTATGCTGTAAGCCCAGCGAGGTGATGGGCAGGAGCGAGATGCCGCTCTCGTCAATCAAAAAGGGGTACTCATTGGTGCCGTGGATCGAGCCACGGTACTTGACCACGCGCAAGCGCCGCGTGGATGCCTGCGCGGTGATGCGATGGTCAAGCACGATGACGCAATCAGAGACGTACTCTTCCAGCCCCTGGCGGGTCAGCTTCTCGTCACCGCGCTCGCCGGTGATAATGGCGGTCACGCCTTTCTCTTTGAGCCAGCGGAAGAGGCGGCGCAGCTCCGCGCGCAGGATGAGCGGGTTGGGCAAGCCGGAGAAGAGCGCCTCGATGGTGTCCAGCACGACGCGCTTGGCGTGGATAGAGTCGATGGCGTGCCCGAGGCGGATGAACAAGCCTTCCAGGTCGTACTCACCGGTCTCTTCGATCTCGCTGCGCTCGATGTGTACAAAGTCCAGCACGATCTTCTTGTGCTTGGCCAGGTCGTTCA
>JBAXES010000246.1:0-6323 GCA_037140315.1 Chloroflexales bacterium | reverse complement strand
AAGCTCTACCCGACGCTCAACCCATCAGAATAAGATGGACGGAGTACTAGTACTGCGTCCGAGCTTCTATGCCGAGTTGGGAGAGGCGCGGAGAGGGCTTGTCCCTCTCCGCAAAAACCCCTTTAACCCTTCAAATAAGCTCGGACGGAGTACTAGTATGCCAACCGCTCCGTGAGGAACCACAGCCCATCGACGCGCAGCACCGGCAGGCCGCCGCTCTTCTGGCCGAGCACCTCGGTGAGGCTGCCGGTGCGCTCGCGCAGCACATCGCCCTTCTCATTGAGCCAGCGCAGCTCGAAGGTGCCATCGACGACCCGCACCATGGCCTGCTCGCCAGCGCGGCTGAGCAGCTCCACGCGGCTGTAGGTGATCGCCAGGGACACCTTGCTGCCGATGACGGGGTGCTGGGCGGTGTTTGCGAACCCGGCGAGCATATCGATAAAGGCGGCCCGCTGGTCGATCCGCTCGCCCGGCGCGAAGTAGCCGGCCAGTCGCTCGGCCCAGCTTTGCCGCGCCGCCGTGTCGCTCAGGGGGGACTGGAGAGCATTGTTAAGATCCTCCAGGAACCCGTCGACCGCCGCCTCGGGGCTGCTGCGGCCCACCCCGCTGTTCACGTCGGCGGCCCCATCAGAGGCGGGGAGGGCGCAGCCGACCAGGGCCAGCAGGAGCAGGGCAACAGCCGACAGCCGACAGCCGACAGCCGACAGCCGGGTAGTGATCACCCTGTATCCCACGTTCTGCCCGCTCATGGCGTCGCCGTGGGGGCCGGGGTCGGGCTTCCGCTCGGGTCACGGAAGGGCCGCGGCGGCGCCGGCAGCTCGGCGCGGATGATCTGCCCGCCGTTCACCAGGTAGAGGATCGGCCGCGCGCTGCTCGAGTCCACCGAGATCCCGTCAAGCTGGTCGAGGCGCAGGTCGCCATTGGGCCGCACCTTGATCTGCTGGATCACCCTGCCCGTCACCTTATCGATCTGGATAATCCGCTCGTTTACCTTCTCTAGGAGAAAGATCGAGCCCCCGCCGGACGCATCGCTGGTGATAAAGAAGCGGGTCACCTCGCTGATCGGCGGGCTGATCGCCTCGGGCTTGATCTCGCCAACCGGGCGGCCCTGACTAAAGATCAGCACATTGCCATTAGGCTTCAGCAGGTAGATCGACCCGTCCACATCCATATCTACCACACTGCTGATATCAACATCGGCGAGGCTGGTCGGGTCGAGCCAGTACTCGGGCGTGTCGCCATAGCTGCCGGAGTGAAACTTGAGCACCTCGTTAGACACGGCACCCCAGACATACAGGTTGCCGTCATACTCCTTGATGCTCAGCCGGTCGCGCACCGACCAGATCTCGCTGCCGCCGAGCTTCGACGAGTTCCAGGCGTTGCCGTTGCGGAAGTAGTAGCCGAATCCGCTGGGCGCCTGGTCTACGGCGACCACCTGGTCGATCCGCCAGAGGGCAGCGCGGAGCGGGCCGACGATCGCCTCGCCGACCGGCTCGTTCGGACTCAGGTAGGGCTGGGGCGGGCCGCCGTCGCGTGGGACGCGGTAGAGCCGCGCGTTCGCCTTGTCGCCGTCAAGGACGTAGAGGTAACGCATGGCATCAAGCTGGGCCGGGTTGGTAACCGTGGCGGTGGCCGGGGGCACAATAATGCCAGAGAAACGACCGCTAGGCAGGGCGTGGGTAGACAGCACCGTGGGGCTATCGAAGAAGGTGAGCCGCTGCACAGCGGCCAGGGCGCGCTCATACTCGCGCTGAAGCTCCTGGTAGCGCAGCCAGAGCGGCGGGTTGGTGTCGGTGACGTTGGGGCTGGCCCGCACCTCGTCGATCGCCTGGCGGGCCATGTCCAGGGCGTCGAGGGCGTCAGTCTCAGTCGCGGCCTCGCGCACGGCGGCCAGGCGGCCCTCGGCGGCAGTGAAGTACTCTAGGGCGAGCTGCTCATCGTTCTGAGTGGTGAGGGTCATGCCATAGACGATCAGGGCCGAGACGACCAGCACCAGGCCAAGCAGCAGCAGCCAGGGAAAGGCCGGGCTCGTGCGCCGGTACGAGAGACCATGTCCGCGCACCACCGGAGTCGGCGGCGTCCTCGGGCGGACGCGCCAGCTGCGCCGGGCATCATCGATCGCCAGGCCGACGAGGCGGAAGGGCAGGGCCAGGCGCTCGCTCCAGCTCAGATCGATCAGGGGGCGCATCTCGTAGCGGGTGCGGTAGGGTCGGGCCTTAGACGCGAGGGCCGGGCCATCTCCGAGGTCGATCCGGCGCGAGGGCGCGGGGTAGACGCCCTCGCCGAGGTAGGCCGACGGCGGCAGATCGGGGCTCACATCGTCTGGCTTACGCTGTCGGCGCGCGCGCTCCTTGCTCGTGCGGGCATAGCGTGCGCTAAGGGTCTCGCCCAAATTGATCGGCGCCGGGCGGGGCGGCGGGTTCGCCGAGTACTGTGGCTGGCTCGGCAGCGTGTGCATGGGGTCGGGCGATGTCGGGCCATCCGCTGCGGGGGGTATCCGCCGCCCGCGAAGGATGAGGGCGGCCTCGCCAGCAAGTAACGCCAGCCACCCACGCAGCGAGCGGGCGGCCAGCCGACCGTGATCGCTCAGGCCGGTCGGGCTGATGGGCGACGCCCCGACGGGCGGGCCGAGCGCCAGGCGCAGATCGATCACCAGGGCGTGGGCGTCGCCCAGGCCATACTGGCCGGCCACATGCAGCAGCTCCTCAGTGACCGCATCGGGGTCTTGGAGGTGCAGCAGGTGGTCTGTACCCGGGCGGTCAAGGAGCTGTGCGAAGCCGCTGCTACACAGAATCGCCGACTCGCCAAGTTGCAGGGAGCAGCGGTACAGCTCCGGCTCGATAAACAGGCTGGCCCCCAGGGCGCCGCCGCGGGTAAACGGGGCCGCGCTGACGTGGGCCAGGTCCCACGAGGGATGGGCCGGCAGGGCGCGCAGGACGCCCTCACTCAGCACATATGCCTGGGCCGGCTGCACCTGGGCCACAAAGAGGTCACAGTCTTTGAGCACGGCCACAGTGATGCCGACCGTGGCCCGCTGGCCGGTCGGCTGCGCGATATTCTGATCGTAGATCGCCTTATTGGCGGCGGCGATGGCCCGGCGCATGGCCGCCGTGACACTGAAGGTGGAATCCTGACAGAAGGCGTGACGCACGGTGCGCGCAGCCAGCAGGCAAGCCTGCTGGCTGCGCGGCACCTCGGCGTCGGCCTCCACAAGAATATAGAGCGTGCCCTTGTGGGCCTCGGGCGCGAACAGCGAACCCGGCGCGGCGACCATGATCAGGTCGCTGGCCTGCTGGCGAACCCCGCCGACCAGGCCAAGCTGGCTTACGCGCGTCTCGAATCTCTGCATAGTGAAGCCGTCCCCGTAGCGTGCCTGCGGCGGGATTATAGCAGCAGGGGGAGGGCGTGGCAAGGGAGATTGCCTCCGGCGGGGTGAGAGGGGGGCCGCAGGGGCGCTGCACGGGGTATAATGCAACCACATGCTCTGAGCTAGCGAGTCAGGAGCAGTCAGTGACCGACCCCGGCCGAGTTTACGATCGGCGCTGTGGCATCCGCCCTTGGCGTCACCCTCTAGCGCCCGGGCATGGCGATCCGCGTCTCGCACACGATCGCCGCGATCTGCTCTGGGGCGAGGTTCTCTGAGCGCGTATGCGCGAGCGTTACGCGCTCAGACGCGAGGCACTGATCAACGCTGCCTGCACGCTACGCTCGTTTGTTCAGCTACCACACATAGCACAGCGGAAGGAGCCGCGCTATGGCCCGAGTCTCCGTTACCGTCAATGGCGATCAGCGCACCTTCGCGATCAATGATCGGGGGCTGACCATTGGCCGCCAGCTCGATAACGAGATCGTCCTGAACCACGCGATCGTCTCGCGCAAGCACGTCCACATCGAGCTGCGCGGGCGGCAGGCCTGGCTCACTGACCTGAACAGCCGCAACGGCGTGACGGTGAACCGCCTGCGGGTGAAGGAGGAGCAGCTCAACGACGGCGATGTGATCGGGGTGGGGCCGTTCGAGCTCCAGTTCGAGGACCGCGCCGCCCAGAGCGTCGTCCTCGACGATAGCCGCTACTTCCCCCTGACCTCCGAGGCCCGCGCGGCCAAAGGCATCGAGCTGCCGCCCGAGGCGATCAACCTCCAGGAGTTCTACACCATCGGCATGCGCCTGAACCAGGTGGTGGACTTCCGCGAGCTGCTCGACCTGGTGATGGAAGAGATCATGCGCGTCGTCCCGGCGCAGCGCGGGTTCCTGCTGCTGCGCAAGGGCGAGGAGCTGGTGCCGCGGGTGGTGGTGCCCGCCGGTATTGGCGACGTGGCGATCTCGAGCAGCATTGTGCGCAAGGCCCTGGAGGGCGGCGAGGCGGTGCTCACCAAGGACGCCCGCCTCGACTTCGCCGGCTCGGATAGCATCATCAGCGCGAACATCCGCTCGGCGATCTGCACGCCGCTGCTGCTCCAGGGCAGCCCCATCGGCATTATTTTGCTTGACTCGCCCGGCCGCGAGAAGTTCACCGAGCGCGACCGCGACCTGGTGACGGCCATCGCCAACATCTCGGCGGTGGCGATCGAGCGCGCCCGCCTCACCGAGGAGCTGCGCCAGCAGGGCCAGCTGCGCCAGAACCTGGAGCGCTTCCTCTCGCCCAACGTCGCCCAGCGCCTGGCCATCTACGTCGCCCAGTACGGCAAGCTCTGGGAGGCCCAGGAGCAGGTTGTCTCCGTGCTCTTCGCCGACGTCAAGGGCTTCACCTCGCTCTCCGAGCGGCTCTCGCCGCGCGAGGTGCAGGATCTGCTCAACGAGTATCTCCACGAGATGACCGACGTGATCTTCAGCTTTCAGGGCACGGTGGACAAATATATCGGAGATGGTATCATGGCAATATTCGGCGCCCCCCGACTGCCAGATGAGCCCATCGACGACCAGCACGCCATGCGCGCCGTGGCGGCCGCCCTTGAGATGCAGACCGCCCAGAAGCGCCTGGTAGATAAGTGGGAGCCGAGCAAAGCCTTCAGTATCCGCATCGGCGTCAACACCGGGACGGCCCTCACCGGCTTCTTCGGCACCCGCCACCGCCTGGAGTATACCGCCATCGGCGATACGGTGAACACCGCCTCGCGCCTGGAGAGCGCCGCCGAGCCTGGCAGCGTCTTCATCGGCGACGATACCGCCCAGATGGTGCGGGCGGGCTTCACCCTCCAGGAGATGGGCAAGCTCCAGCTCAAGGGGAAGCAGCAGCTGGTGAGCACCTTCAAGGTGCTTGGCGCGAAATAATAATGTTGAATGTTGAATATTGAATGTTGAATTGAACAACATTCAGCATTCAGCATTCAACATTCAACATTACCCTATGCCAGTTGTTGTCGGCGTGCGATTCAAGGACAGCGGAAAGACCTACTACTTCGACCCGCGCGATGTTGAGCTGGTCCAGGGCGACCACGTGATCGTCGATACGGTGCGCGGTCTGGAGCTGGCCAAGGTGGCCTACCCGCACCAGGAGGTCGCGGATAGCGAGATCGTCGGCGAGCTGAAGCCGGTGGTGCGCCGGGCCGAGCCGGCCGACCTTGAGCGGCAGCGGCTGCTCCAGGGCCGCCACGACGAGGTGCTGGCCCGCTGCGCGGAGAAGATCCGCGAGCACAGCCTGCCCATGAGCCTGGTGAAGGCCGAGTATAGCTTCGACGGGTCGCGCCTCACGTTCTACTTCACCGCCGATAAGCGCGTGGACTTCCGCGTGCTGGTGCGCGACCTGGCCCGCACCTTTAAGAGCCGGATCGAGCTGCGCCAGATCGGCCCGCGCGACGAGGCGAAGCTCCTCGGCGGGATCGGCCCGTGCGGGCGCGTCCTCTGCTGCGCCTCCTTCCTCCCCGACTACGCCCGCGTCAGCATCAAGATGGCCAAAGACCAGGATCTGCCGCTCAACCCGGCCAAGATCTCCGGCGTCTGCGGGCGTCTGCTCTGTTGCCTCTCCTACGAGCACGAGCAGTACGTCGAGATGCGCGGCGAGCTGCCCCGGCGCGGCACGTGGGTGCAGACTCCCGACGGCCCCGGCGAGGTGGTCAGCCAGCACGTGCTCAAGCAGCAGCTGATCGTCCAGCTGTCTAGCAGCGGTATGACCGAGACCTACGATATATCTGCCGTCGAGGTGGCCAGCGCCCAGGTGGCGGCCACCGCCCGCGCGCGCAACGCCGAGGGGATCACCCCGCCGACCCAGCCGCGCCCGCGCAGCCAGGACCGCGACCGCGGCGAGCGCCGCAAGCTGCGCGATGAGATCGACCAGTACGACCTGCTGGAGGATCTGAGCCTGCTGGAGGATGATGGCGATATGCCT
>JBAXES010000245.1:0-6349 GCA_037140315.1 Chloroflexales bacterium | reverse complement strand
GCCCCTCTCCCGCGTGCGGGAGAGGGGTTGGGGGTGAGGGCTGTCCGGCGGCAACGGTCATGGACCTGCGAACCTTGTCCTATGGACTATTAGAGCGCGGCCCTACGTGATCCACCCGCGGCGCAGCGCCTCGGCGACGGCCTGGGTGCGATTGCGCACGCCGAGGCGCTCGACGATCTCCTGGATGTGGCGCTTGACCGTCACCTCGCTCATGTGCAGGCGCTCGCCGATCTCCACGGTGGTGGCCCCCTCGGCGATGGCGGCCAGCATGCGCAGGGCGACGCCGTCGAGCCCCGACTCGCGAGCGATGCGGGCCTCGGTCTGGCGAACGATCGTATCGAAGAGCGTGCCGACCAGCCCCGGCGAGAGCACCCGCTCGCCGCGCGCCACCGCGCGGATGGCGTCGAGGATGCTGCTATAGTCGCTGCCCTTGATCAGGTAACCCTGGGCACCGGCCTCCACAGCGGCCAGCACCTGGTCGGTCTCGGCGTAGGAGCTGAGGACGATCCAGCGGGTTGACAGGGCGCTGCCCTGGCGCAGGGCGGTGAGGCCGCCACCATTGGGCATGCGCAGGTCGAGCAGCACCACATCGGGCGCGAGCTGCTGCACCGCCGTGATCAGCTCGCGGCCGTCGGCGGCCTCGCCGACCCACAGCAGGTCGGGCTGCTGCACGATCAGGCAGCGCAGCCCCTCGCGGACGATCGGGTGGTCATCGGCGATCAGGACACGGATTGGCATCATCAGCCCTCCTGCAGTGCGTCAGACTCCAGCGGGGCAATCACACTGATGCGGGTGCCCTGGCCGGGGGGGGTATCGATCTGGAGCTGGGCCCCGATGCTTTGGGCGCGCTCGCTCATGCTGAAGAGGCCGACCCCGCCGCCGCGCGGCGCGGCCGCGCCGCGCCCGTCATCGGCGATCATCAGCGTGACCTCCATGTCCGTAGCGTGCAGACTCAGCTGCACGGAGCTGGCGTGGGCGTGGCGCACCACGTTGCTTATGGCCTCCTGCGCGATCCGGTAGAGCGCCATCGCGCTCAATTCGGGCAGCGCAAGCCGGTCAGGCTCAAGGTCGAAGGTGACGCGGATGTTGGCGGCGTTGCCCCAGCGCAGGCCGAGATCCCGCAGGGCGGCCCGCAGGCCGGCCTCGGCGAGGATCGGCGGACGCAGGGCTTGCACGATCCGCGACATCTCGGCGTCGGCGTCGGCGAGGGTGTGTTGGGCGAGGGTGATCGCGTGGATGCCGGCGCTGGCGTCCACGCCGGCCAGGTCGGCGCGGGCCGCCTCAAGCTGGAGCTGTGCGCCGAGCAGGCTCTGGCGCACGCCGTCGTGTAGCTCCCCGGCGATGCGCCGCCGGTCATGGTCCACCGCCGCGAGGCTGGCCGCGAGGCTGGCCGAGATCTGCCCCGACTGGCTCGCCGCCTCGCGCAGGGCCTGGGTCAGCCGGAGCGCCGCGCCGCCGCCGCCGGTGACGGCGACGGTGGCCAGGGCTAGGTGGCGGGCCAGGGCGGCGGCGGCCAGCTCAGCCAGCTGGCTCAGCACCCCGAGATCGTCGGCGTCGAGGCGCAGGTTGCCGACCGTGCGCGTCAGGTGGATCACCCCGATCTGCCGCCCCTCCCACTGGAGCGGCACCCCGATCACCAAGGGGCAGTCGCCGCCGGCACAGAAGCGCTGGCGGGCCTGGTCGTCATTGGCGCAGTCCACGATCAGTGGCAGCGTCTGCTGGAGCAGATGCACGGCCAGGCGGGTCTCATCGAGGGCGCTGTCCGGCTGTGCGAGGTCATCCGAGCCGACCGTCACGGCGATCACGGTCTCGCCGACTGGGTTGACCGCGTAGAGCGACCCGCGCTGCGCCCCGAGCAGCGCGCAGGCGTGGGTTAGCAGGGTGGTCGGCAGGGCGGGCGTGCCGACATGGGCCAGCAGGCTGCAGGCGGCGCTGGCGATTGACCGCTGGCGTGCGCTGCGGCGCGCGCCGACGGTGTCGGGGAAGCTCGGGAAGATCAGGGTGTCGCTACCCAATGGGCGTTCGTTGTCCATGCTGCCACCTCTCATAGATAGGTAGTACTGCCTGCCCTACCGCCCGCGTTGGCGGCGCTCCGATGCTGAGATTTGGATAGCTACTGAACCGAGGTGAATGGTTGCAGAAGCTCGTAGGCATACGCCCGTCAGCGCACGTTGCTGGTGCGCGCCTCGATTGCGCACCGGATCGTCGGCACGCGGATCTTCCCGCCGCTGCTCAGCACGACGCCATCCACCAGCACGAGTGGCAGCTGTGCGCCCTCCGGCAGCGGTGGGCAATCCGCATCGAAGAGGTCGGCGTAGACGACGCGCACCGTATCGCCGAAGCGCAGGGCGAGCTGCTGCGCGACGTAGGTGGCCACGCCACGCCAGGCGTCGGTCGTGCCGGTGGCGCATGCCACCGGCGCGCCGACAATCTGCACCAGTACCGGCGGGTCGCTCATCGGGAGATCCCTCTAGCAGCATGAGCTGCGGCGGGCGAGCTTGGCGAAGTCGATCCCCAGCAGTGTGCTGATCGTCTGGTTGACGACGGGCAGGGTGGCCCGCGCGCGCTGCTGGGCGGCTCCGTAGCGTCGGATCAGCACGTTCGCGTCTACCTGGGCCTCCAATTCGTGATACGCGCTGATCTCGTCCTGCGTCAGCGTATCGCTCGCCTGCCGGGCGCGGATTTGGCGCTGGGCGTCCATGAACTGCTCCAGCAGCGCCGACGCGACCGGGTCAGCGGCCAGCCGCTCCTCGGCCACGCGGTAGTCATCGAAGGCCGGGGACATCGTGATCGCGGATGCGAGTTCGTCGGTCGCGGCCCGCAGCGGCGCGGGAATGGTCACGAGGGTCGGTTCCATACGCATCTCCTTACCCGCAGCAGCCCCCGCCGCACGACGCGGCGAAGTCAAACCCGATCTGGGCCGAGAGCTGGTCGGCGACGGCCTGGGCCAGCGCCACCAGATCCGCCTGGGCCGCCAGGTAGCGCGCCACGCTGGGCTCGTCGAGGTAGGCCTGGCGCAGCCGCTCCAGCTCGGCCTGATCCTCCGCGCTGACTGCGGCGAGCTGGAGCAGGGCGCGCAGGCTGTGCTGGCGCTGCTCGTAGGTCTCAATCGCGCAGCGGGCCACCGTGTCGTCGCGGAGCCTCGCCGCAGCGGTCTGGAAGGCCTGGAAGGCGGGCGTCTCGGCCAGCGCCCCCGCGAAGGTCGGCAGCGAATCTTCGATAGCACTGGTGAGTCCATTCCAGCGGGGCGGCATCGTCTGTGTACTCATCGGGGTACCTCCACATGTCCATACAGCTGCGCGCCCAGCGCGCTCAGCACATCAAGGCCCTTCACTTCGTGGGCGAGTAGGGGGATGCGCAGCACCGGCGCGGCGAAGCGCGCGGGCAGCTCGGCCAGGTAGCGGGCCTGCATCGCCCGGCGCGCCCGCCCGAAGGGTGTGGCGTCGGCCTCGGGCGGCAGCACGTAGTTCGCCACCACCAGGCCCGGTCGCAGCCCCAGGGTGGCCAACTCGTCCGCCGCCCGCGCCGCCTCCAGGATCGGGGTGGCCTCGGGGTAGAGCACGAAGGCGAAGGTGCTCTGACGCGGGTCGCGCATCATGGCGATCACCCCGGCGAAGCGGGCTTTGGCCACGTCATCGGCCGCCGCGCCGTCCACGCTGGCGAAGACCTTCACGTCAAGCTGCTGGCTCCAGTCCATCGGCAGCTCCAGCATACGCAGGGTGTGGCCGGTAGGTGCCGTGTCGAAGACAATCACGTCCCAAGCGTCTTGGGCGGCGTAGTCGATGAACTGGTCGAAGGCGGCGATCTCCTCGGTGCAGGGTGAGTCCAGCTCCTCCTGCATCACCGCAATCGACTCGGCGCTGCGCCCACGGGCGCGGGCGTCATCCAAGATCCGCGTCTTGTAGGCCGCGCCGGCGGCCTGCGGGTCGATCTTCGTCACCGACAGGTTGGGCACGTCCGGCACGACCGTCACCGTATCACCCACCGGCACGCCGAGCACGTCGCCTAGGTGCGCCGCCGGGTCGGTGGTGAGCAGCAGGGTCTTGAGCCCCTGGTGGGCCAGCCAGACCGCCGTCAGGCAGGAGGCGACGGTCTTGCCCACACCGCCCTTGCCGGCGAAGAAGATCGTGCGCCGGCCGGCGTCGGGCAGCAGGCGCGGCAGGATGGCATCGAGATCGTTGGTGGAACCCTCACCCCCCTTGCCCCCCTCTCCCCTTGGGGGAGAGGGGGGGATAACTTCCCGTTGATGATGCGAACGCATTGCGTTCGCATCATCAACGGGAATAACCGCCCCCTGCCCTGGAAAGAGCAGCCCGGCCACGGCCCGCAGCCGCTCCACGCCGGTGATCTCCCCGGCGAGCAGCGGCATCTGCTGGGTGGGCAGCGGCAGCTCGCGGGCGATCTGGGCCAGGTAGCCCTGCTGCATGGTGCGGCGGGCCGCAAAGAGCGGGTTGGCCGCCTCCGCAGCGGGGATGACCGCGTTGACGATCAGATCCTGGCTGGTGATGCCCAGCGTGTGCAGCTCGCCCATCGCCCGGCAGGTCTCGCGCAGCGAGGTCGCCTCGGGCTGGAGCACAAAGGTGAAGGTGGTCGCGGCGGGGTCGCGCATGATCGCCACCGCGCGCTCGTACTTGTGCTTGGCGTCCTGGATGGCCGCCGTCGGGCCGATGCAGGTCTGCCCGCTGCCCTGCTCGGCCGCGTCGATGCTGCGCGTCCACTCGATCGGCAGCGCGATCAGGCGCAGGGTGTGGCCGGTCGGCGCGGTGTCGAAGATCACCACGTCGAAGGCCCCGCCGCCGTCGGACGGCACATCGATAAAGTCGGTGAAGCGGTCGAAGGCGGCCACCTCGGCGGTGCAGGGGCCGCTCATCTGCTCCTCCATCACCGCCACGATCTGCGGCGGGAAGGCGGCGCGGATGGGGGCCATGGCATGGTCGATATACTCCTGCGTGGCCTGGTCGGCGTCGATCTCCATCGCGAAGAGGTTGGGCACCCCGGCGATCGGCGTGATCACGTGGCCGATCGGCTGGGCGAAGACATCGCCCAAGTTCGAGGCCGGGTCGGTGGTGACGATCAGGGTGCGCCGACCGGCGTCGGCGTGGTGGACGGCGGTAGTGCAGGCCATGCTGGTCTTGCCCACGCCGCCCTTGCCGGAGAAGAAACGGAAGTGAGTCATGCCGCGCCCCCGTCCAGGGCCGCCTCGACCTCAGCGCGGGTCGGGTAGGCCCCGCTCTTGATCACCACGCCGCGCACGGCGGTGATCGGCAGGGCCTCCATATTCTGGGCGCGCACCAGGCGCATCACCTCGGAGTTGCCGAGGAAAGCTTGGGGGCTGGCGGCCATCTGGTAGCGCTCGACGTGCAGGCCGCGGGCCTTGAGGGCTAGCACCAGCTCGTTGGTGTCGAGCAGGGTCTGGTCGAGGGCCGGGCCGCAGAGGCCGGTCGGGCAGCACATGGGCGGGTCGTAGAAGGCCACATCGGCCTGGGCCGGGGCGGCGGGGCGAGTATCGAGGAGAGAGATCGTGCTCATGGGTGGCCTCCCTTGTGTGAAGATACTGCAACACAGATTGAATTATCAGTGTAGCGAATGGGCGAGCCCGCAGGCCCGCCCAGATAGCCCTATCAGCGACTCGTGACGCGGATCGCATCGGCGAGGATCGCGCTGCCCTGCGGGCCGCAGACCGCGCGGCGCGGCTGAATGCGCGCCGGGTCGAAGAACGCGCCGAAGGCCGCATTGAGTGCGGCGAGCGCCGCAGGGTTGATCGAGTAGTAGATCCAGCGGGCGTCCACCGCATCGCGCTCGACATCTACTAGGCCGGTCTTGCGCAGCACGCTGAGGTGATGCGAGATCAGGTTGGGTGCCATGTCGAGGTAATCGCCTAGCTCACAGTTGCACTGCACGCCCGCGATCAGCAGGTTGAGGATCTGCAGGCGCCGCGGCTCGGCGAGCGCCTTCAACCACACGGCGAGCTGCTGGGTGTCAGGCAGTGAGCTGGCCATGACCGTGCGATCCTGGGGAGTCGTTTCAACCATGGTTGAAGTATATCCCCGCGCAGATCCCACATCAAGGCCAGGTGGGTGAACAGACCACAACCCAACCGACGCCGTCATTACACCGCACGCCGCTGCGTGATCGACGGGTTCCCCGCAGACAGCGAACACGATCAAGCGAGGCTCACTCGCCGAGATCGCTGAGCGCGACCGGTCGAGTGCGTGGGCCGGCGCCGGCGGGCAGCAGCAGTGAGCGCGCCCCGGCGAATAGCACAAAGGCCGCCGAGGCCCACAGGCAGGCGATGCGGGTCGGCAAGACCGCGCTGCTGCGCCACTGGGCTGGGCAGGCCGGCATCGCG
>JBAXES010000244.1:0-6396 GCA_037140315.1 Chloroflexales bacterium | reverse complement strand
ACCCACGAGCACTGGTTGCGGATGTTGGCCATCTCGAAGAGGCCGGGGTTGAGCCCGACCTCGGCGATCGTCTGCTGGAAGACCGGCCCGTGGGTGATCGGCGAGCAGGCGGCCACCACCACCCGGTTCAGGCCGTGCTCCGCGACCGCCGCCCTGATCCGGCGCTGCGAGTCCTCCGAGCAGGCGAAGGTGCATGTCTCGGCGAAGGCTACGCCGGGGAGGGTGCCGGCGAAATCGGCGACGGCGGGCACATCGAGGTAGCCGGCGATATTCTTGCCGCAGCCGCAGACGAAGACCCCGGCCCGCGACTCATCGGCGGAGACATCGAGCTCGGGGAGCGGCTCGGGCTCGGCGGCGCGCTTGCGCATGCTGATCGGGATGGCGGCCAGCCCGGCGGCACCGCAGGCCTGGGCCACGCTGTCGGGGATGTCGTTCGGCCCCTGGGAGCCGCCGGCCAGGAAGATGCCCTCGCGGGTGGAGTGGAGCGGGGCGAGCAGATCGTCCTGCGAGACAAAGAACCCGTGATCGTCGACCGCGATGCCGACGGCCTGGGCCAGCCGGCGGTTGTCGGGCGCGGGCACCACCGCCGTCGAGAGCACCAGCATGTCGAACTGCTCGGCGTGGATCTCGCCGGTCAGCGTGTCCTCATACGTGATCGTCAGGCTCTGGTCGGGGTTCTGCTCGACCGAGGCCGGGCGCCCGCGGACATAGCGCACCCCGTGGTCGGCGGCCCGGCGGTAGTACTGCTGAAAATCTTTGCCGTAGGCCCGCAGATCCATGTAGAAGATCGTCGCCTGCGTGTCGGGGGCGTGCTCGACCGTGATCAGCGCCTCCTTCGTCGCGTACATGCAGCAGATCTTCGAGCAGTAGGGGAAGCCGCCCTTGAGGCTGCGCGAGCCGACGCACTGGATCCAGGCCACCCGCGCCGGCGTCTGGCCGTCGGAGGGGCGGACGATCTTGCCGTCGGTGGGGCCGGAGGCCGAGATGATCCGCTCGTACTGCAGCGCGGTGAGCACATTGGCGAAGCGGCCGTAGCCGTACTCCCGGCGCAGCTCGGTCGGCGCAAGCACCTCGAAGCCGGTCGCCACGATGATGCTGCCCACGTTCACCACCTGCGCCTGCGAGCGCTTGAGGAACGAGATCGCGCCCACCTCGCAGATGCGGTCACAGGCCCCGCAGCCGACACAGCTCGCGTAGTCGATCGTGTAGATCGCCGGCACCGCCTGGGGGAACTGCAGGTAGACCGCCTTCCGCCGCGAGAGCCCGCCGTTGAACTGGTCCTCGACCTCGACCGGGCAGACCCGGGTGCAGTCGCCGCAGCCCTTACACTTTGTGGGGTCCACGTAGGTCGTCTGGCGCCAGATCGCGACCTCGAAGTTGCCGACCGAGCCGCCCACCCGCTCGACCCGCGCGTTGGTCATCAGCGTGATATTGGGGTGCCGGGCCAGCTCGACCATCTTGGGGGCGGCGATGCAGATCGCGCAGTCGTTGGTCGGGAAGGTCTTATCGAGCTTGACCATGGTCCCGCCGACGCTGGCCTGGCGCTCGATAACGAGCACCCGGTAGCCCTTGTCGGCAAGATCGAGGGCGGCCTGCATACCGCTGATGCCAGCGCCGATGACCAGCGTATCGTAGGCGTGTGTTTCCATAGCTGTGCGACCCCTTCATGGCCGGCGCTGGGGGGGGAGGGCGACAAACGGAGGCGGGCGCGCGCGCTACAAAAAAACACAGGGCACAAGTTCGTCGTCGTCTTGCGTCCCTGCATCGTTGCAAGCTGTGCGGCTGATTTTAGTTCCTTGATACGATAACCACTATTTTACTATCCGTTAAGCATCTTGTGCGTAACAAGACCGCTACTTTGGTTTAGGGAGCATCACCACATCGCCGCGCGGCTTCCCACTGCCACATTGCGCTACGACCGCCCGATGGGGGCGTGGGGGCGCAGCCCCGTGGACGTTGCACGAGCCCTGGCTCAGCCCGCAGGCGCGGCCCGACGCTGCGCGCCGTGCGCTACGCTGGCGCGAGGCGCAGGTAGTCGAGGAGCTCCCGCTCCGAGATCTCGCCCTCGATAACGATCTGCTCGTTGATCACGGTGGTGGGTGTGTACCGCACGGTGTAGCGCGCGCTCAGCTGGGGGAATGCCAGCACCTCGACCACCTCGATGTCGATATAGGGGCTCGCGTGGGCCATCCCGTAGGCGCGCAGCACGGCCGGCGGGCATGCGCCGTTCGCCGCAGTGATAAAGACTTTCATGTGGCGGGGGCTGCTCAGCTGCGCGAGAAACTGCTGCGTCTCTGGCTGGAGCGGTATCGGCACCGCACCTCCGACCATCAAGATGACCTCGATCAGCAGGGAGAAGGTGTGGCCGCTTGGCAGGCCGTAGAAGCGGATGTTATAGTCGGCTCGATCGTGGCCGCCAAGCACCATAATCGCTGGCGTCTTATCAATGCCGAGCGCAGACATGAGCGCGGCGTCCGTGCTCATGGTCCGCCGCTCCTGGCTCAGGTACGGATGCAGACTCACCAGCTCGTCGAGGAGCCCGCTGATGATCGCGCCATATTCGTCCTGGTCTGTCGCGAGGAAAAGGAAGAGGTGGACGGGGTGCTGGAGGCGCTCAAAGGCCTGCTGCAGCTCGTGGCACTCTCGCTCACGCAGAAACTGTATTTCCATAGGTGCGGATGCCTAGCTCACCAGCCCTCACACCCGTCCCATGTGAGCGGCGGGCATTAGCGCGTGGGCCCTACTGGGTCACCAGAGTGGTGATGGCGGGTGATTTTCCGGGGGGGGGGACAAGCCCTCCCGAACCCCTCCCAGGCGAGCCACTACCACCACCACTCGGTTATCATCTGGAGGCCTTCCGGATCGCTCCCGTGCTGCGGCATCTCGCCCGATCTGGCCCGGTTATCGTGGGGCGGCTCCTGTGTGCGCCCCGGGGGACAAACTCCGAGCGCAGTGGCGAGAGCCTCCAGGGCTGCGCGCTCCTGCGCGGCGGCCAGATCGACGCGGTCGATCGGCAGCGTGGGCGCGCTGGGCACGGCCGCCACCATCCGGGCGATCTCCAGGAGCCAGCCGAGATACGCGTCCGCCTCTGGCTCGGGCGTCCGCTGAGATAGAATGACGGTGATCTGCCGACAGCCATCCAGGATGATCTGGCGGGCATGGCTACGGTTGGCGGGGATCTCGACGGGGTGCTGGGGGCGCTGCCCCGCCATGATGCTGGCGCGTACGGCGTGAACAAGCTCGCCGTCCGACTCCGGCTCCGCCGCCTTCAGGATAGCATCGACCCCGACGAACATCTTATGCAGGGCGACCGGCGCGCTATAGCCGACCGACTGGATGATGAAGGTGACGACGAACCCCGGCGCCTGCGCAATACAGTTCCACTCATCCTGCGTATAGCTGCTCTGGGTTGTCACGATGCCCCCCCTCACGTACGAGGCCCTGACGCGGGCCCGGGAGATCTTAACGCGCCAGCCCCGCTGCTGGATGATGACGCTACTGTAGCACCGCGCGCATTTGGGAAACATTAGGCGCCCGCCGAAACTCATATGGTTTGCATAAAGAGGCGGGGGCGGCGAGGTCTACGATCCGCAGGCCTCACGCCCCCACCGCTCGCCGGAGGGCCAGGCAGCCCTAATGGAGCAGACGCTCGATCAGCGCCAGCAGCCCCTTCAGGCTGACCGGCTTGGCCAGGTACGCGTTCGCGCCGACCGCCAGACAGCGCTCTCGGTCGCCAGGCATGGCCAGGGCCGTCAGCGCAACGATGGGTATCGTCGCCCTTGTGGGCCTGGCGCGCAGGCGGCGAATAGCCTCCAGCCCGTCGAGATCAGGCATCTGGATATCCATCAGGATCAGATCTGGGCGCACCCGATCAGCGAGATCAAGGGCCTCCCTGCCATTGTGGGCGACGATCACCTGATACCCCTTGGCCTGCAAATACTCCTCAATCGCCAGGATATTGATCTCGCTATCCTCGGCCAGCAAGATCCGTGCCTGCGGCGGGCTCGGCTCCGATAGCGGCGCATTGGCCAGCGCGGCAGGCGCGGGGGCAGCTCCTAGCGCGCCCACAGCCACCGGCTGCAACTCCTGCGGCTTAGGCACATACTGGTAGGGCAGGGTGATGGTGAAGCGGCTCCCCGCGCCGAGCGCGCTCTCCACGGCGATACTGCCGCCGTGCTGCTCGGCCAAGCGGCGCACCAGCGCCAGCCCCAGCCCGGTGCCCTCGTACTGGCGGCTCAGGCTGGAGTCGAGCTGGCTGAAGGGCTGGAAGAGCCGCGCCAGATCGTCAGGCGCGATCCCGATAC
The DNA here is from genome assembly GCA_037140315.1 of Chloroflexales bacterium. Taxonomy (GTDB): domain Bacteria; phylum Chloroflexota; class Chloroflexia; order Chloroflexales; family Chloroflexaceae; genus Oscillochloris. The sequence continues at coordinate 2,092 of JBAXES010000244.1, read as the reverse complement.
CCGTGTCCTGCACGGCAAAGCGGATCACACCCTCCATAGCGTCGGCGGCCACCTCCAGGCGCACATAGCCCCCGGTCGGCGTGAACTTGACCGCATTGCTCAGCAGGTTCACCAGCATCTGTTTCATCCGCCGCGGGTCAACCTCCAGAGTGGCCGTTGAGTCATTTATGTCGAAGGCGATCCTGAGGGACTTCTTGAGGGCCAGCTCTCTGACGAACAGCAGGCTGGCATCACACAGATCGGCGACAGAGACCCGCTCAACCTGGAGGTTCATCTGCCCAGACTCGACCTTCGAGAGGTCGAGGATGTCATTGATCAGCTCAAGCAGATGGTGGCCGCTCGTCTCGATATTGTGCAGCGAGTCTTGCTGGCGCGGGTTGAGCGGGCCGTAGATCGCTTCCCGCAGTATCTCGCTGAAGGCCAGGATGGCATTCAGCGGCGTGCGCAGCTCGTGGCTCATATTGGCCAGGAAATCGTCCTTGGCCCGCGCCGCGCGCGCCAGCTCGACGTTGGCCCGGCGCATGGTCTCCTCCACCTGTTTGCGCAGGGTCATATCAATCACGGTGGAGCGACTCATCACATAGGCGCCGGCCTGATCATAGATGGCGGTGGCGCTGATCAGAACCGGCAGAGTCGTGCCATCGCTGCGGATGAACTCTGCCTCCAGGTCGCTCAGCCAGCCGCGCTGGCGAAAGACAGGAAACGTCGCGTGAAACGTCGCCCGACTCGGCGGGGTGAGGAAGTCGGTGACGGGGCGGCCGAGCATCTCGGCGCGCGCATAGCCCAGCAATGTCAGCTCGGTCTGGTTGACCATCATCATCGTGCCGTGGGCATCCACCGAGTGGTATCCGACGGGGGCGCGCTCGTAGAGGTCTTGCACTTCGGCGGTGCGCTGCCTGACCCGCTCCTCCAGCGTCCGGTTGAGCTCCAGCAGCTCCTGCTGCGCCGCCTTCAGGTGGCGCTCGCTCTCGCGCAGGGTCGCTTCCGCCTGCGTGCGCTCGGCGATCTCGCGCTGCGCCAGCGCATACAGGCGGGCGTTCTGGATCGACACCGCCGCCGTATTCGCAATCAGCGCGAGCACCCTGGCATCCGCCTCGGTGAGCCGGTTGGGCTCACAGCTCTGCAGCTGCATCACGCCCAGCACCGTATCCTGGGCCACCATGGGGACATACGCCGCTGACTGCGTGTAGGGTCCCCCCGAGCCGACCCACACCACGGGGCCAGAGCCGAGGTGCGCATCGAAGTTGGTGCCGATGATGAGCGGCTGGCGGGTGCGGATGACCTGGCTCTGGGTGCCCTCGCCGGGCGGCAGCAGCCGGATCGCCGGCAGGTCGGACACATCCACCGGCTCACCGTCGTTGAAGCCGTACACGGCGGTGATCAGCTCGCTCTCGGCATCAAAGCGCGAGATAAAGATCGTGTCCATATCAGGGAACAGCCGCTGGATGCCGTCCGCCAGGATGCCGTAGATCGAGTCTTGGTCGAGGGAGGCGGCCAGGGCGTGCTCGACCGCCACGACCGTGGCTAACTGCTCGCGGTAGCGCAGGCTCGCCTGCTCGGCCCGCTTCTGCTCGGTGATGTCACGGATCAGGACCGAGACCGTGCGGGGTGCGCCGGACCCAGACAGGACAGGGCTGACACGCGCGACAAACCAGCGCTGCGCGCCGGCGATATCGCTGGAGTACTCTCGGATCTCCGGGCGCCCGCTGGCCAATATGCGCTGTACGATGGCGACATACTCGCCCCCACCGTCACTGGCCACAAGCCCCAGAAGATGGCGCTCGAGCAGCTGCGCCCGGGGCTCACGCGGCAGGTCTTCGTCGGCTGCCCACAGGTTGAGGCAGGCCCCCTGCGCGTCAAGCTCAAAGACGAGAGCATCCAGGGAGTCGACCAACGCGCGCATCTGCCGCTCGCTGGCGCGAATGGCCTCATCCGCCGCCTGGGGTTCGTCCACGCGTGTGCGCGTCACCGGTTCACCCTCAGTACTCATAGAATTAGCCTCAGAAAAGCGCTGCGCTCGCCCATAAAAAAACGAGTCATGAGTCATCCCGAATTTAATCCAGGCTGATGCAAACCTGGAGGCGGGGCGGCA
>JBAXES010000243.1:0-6406 GCA_037140315.1 Chloroflexales bacterium | reverse complement strand
GGCCCCGCCGAGGGCGCTGGCGGGCAGGCGGCTGACCCAGGCGGCGCGGCGGCCCAGGCGGGCCAGGGCCGCGCAAACGTTGCTCTCGGCCCCGCCGATCTCCAGCTCCAGGCTGCGCGTGTCGTCGAGGCGTCGCCCGCTCGGCACGCTCAGGCGCAGCATCGACTCGCCCAGGCTGACGACATCGAAGCGCGGGCTAGGCATCGCCCACCTCCCCGGCGAAGATCACGCAGGCGGTGCGGGGCACCTCGGCGCGGGCCACAGGCAGCCCGATCGCCTCGGGCCCCGCCAGCAGCGGCAGCACGCTGAGGTCGCCGCTGTGCTGGTTGGCCACCAGGATATGCCGCCCGTCGGGGGCGATCGCGAAGTTGCGCGGCCAGTCGCCGCCGCAGGGCCGGGTGGCCAGCGGGGCCAGCTCGCCCCCCGCGCCCACGTCGAACACGGCGATGCTGTTGTGGCCGCGGTTCGCGACGTACAGCCGGTCGCCGGCCGGCGCGAGGTGGATATCGGACACATAGCTGGTCGCGGTCGCGACCGGCAGCGTCGGCAGCACCTCGCCCGGCGCCAGCGCACCCGCCGCCGGGTTGTAGGCGTAGGCAGTAACAGTGTTATCGAGTTCATTAGAGACATAGAGCAGCTGGCCGGAGGGATGGAAGGCCATGTGGCGCGGGCCGGCCCCGGGGCGGGCAGGCGCCTCACCGTGGCGGGTCGCGGCGCCGGTCGCCGCGTCGAAGGCGTAGACCACCAGCCGGTCGATGCCCAGGTCGGCCACGATCAGGAAGCGGTTGTCGGGGGCGAAGATCGCCGAGTGCGCGTGCGGCCCCTCCTGGCGCTCGGCGTTTGGCCCGCCGCCCGCGTGGCGCAGCGGCTCGCCCGGCTCGCCCAGGCCCGCCTCACCAATCGGGAAGAGCCGCGCGGTGCCGCTGCCGTAGTTCGAGACGGCCAGCCAGCGGCCGGTGGCGTCGATCGTCAGGTGGCAGGGCCAGTCGCCGCCGCTGGGCTGGCTGCCGCGATCCGCCAATGCCCAGGGCGCACGAGCCATCGTGAGGGCACACACGGAGGCGGGCTGTTCGTCACCCACGCTCGTCTCGGCGGCGGCGAAGAGGCGCCGCCCATCCGGGTGGAGCGCCAGGAACGAGGGGCTCGCCACCCCGGCGTAGCTGCCCAGGGGCCGCAGGGCGCCGCTGGCCAGATCGAAGCCGAAGGCGTAGATGCCGGGCACGCCCGGCGGGGCGTAGCTGCTCACGAGGACAAGTTGCTCACGCGTAGACATAAGAGTTCCTCCTACCCCGAGAATAGCCACATATCGCTGAGCGTTTAGTGACGCGGGGAGCGCAGTCGTGCGACATTTCAGAGTTGACAGGTTGGAAAGGCTCACATAAAATTCTACCATCCCTCACATAGGAAGCGCTATGCATATCGCCATCACCGGCGGCAGCGGCCGGGTCGGACGCGGCGTGATCGACCTGGCCCTGGAGCAGGGCCACACCGTGGTCAGCATCGACCGAGCAGCGCCCGCCGAGCCCCGCCCCGGCGTGCGCTTCGTCCACGCCGACATCACCAGCTACGACGAATTCCTGGCGGCCATGGGCGGCTGCGATGGCCTGATCCACCTGGCGGCGATCCCCACGCCGGACCACCACCCCGACCACGTCGTCCACAACAATAACGTGGCCGCCAGCTACAACGCCCTGCGCGCCGCCGCCCAGCTGGGCATCCGCAAGATCTGCCAGGCCTCCAGCATCAACGCCGTGGGCCAGGCCTACAGCCGCTGGCCGCGCTTCGACTACCTGCCCCTCGACGAGGCCCACCCGACCTACAACGAGGACCCCTACAGCCTCTCGAAGTGGATCTGCGAGATCCAGGGCGACTCGATCGCCCGCCGCTACGCGGGCACCACCATCGCCAGCCTGCGCTTCCACTGGGTCACAGACACGCGCCCGGTGCTGGCCGAGCACCCCGGATCTAACCCGGAGAACCTGGCCAAGAACCTCTGGTCCTACACCCTGCTCTCCGCCGCCGCCCGGGCCTGCCTGGCCGTGATGACCGCCGAGTACGTCGGCCACCAGGCATTCTTCATCGCCGCGCCAACCACGGTGATGGGCGAGGAGTCCCTGGCCCTGAAGCAGCGCTACTTCCCCGCCGCCGAGCTGCGCGGCGACCTGACCGGACACCGGGGGTTCTACAACTGCGCCAAGGCCGAGCAATTATTGGGCTGGCGCCACGAATAATGTGCTACGCCCGCATCCCCAGGTATGATGGTTCACCTGTCGCACCGCACTGGGGCCGGGGGTGCGGGCCAGCGCCTACATAAAACGGAGCGTACCGATGCACATCCAGCCCGCGCGCGAGGACCTGATCGAGCTGACCACGCTGTGCCCCTTCGAGCGCTTCCCCGACGGACGCCCGAAGGTGCCCGACGACCTGATCGAGCGCATGCGGCTCGTCACCACCGAGGAGGCCTGGGGCGTCCTGCGCCAGCACGGCTACCACCGCCAGTTCGAGGGCGGCTGGCTCCAGACCCACCCCGGCACGATCATGGTCGGCCGCGCCGTGACCGCCCAGTTCCTGCCGCACCGCCCCGACTACCACGACGCCATCCAGCGGGCCGGCCTCGCCGAGGGCCGCGGGGCCGTCGGCGGCCAGAACTCCTGGATCATCGAGACCCTCCAGCTCCACGACGTGATGGTCGTCGACATCTTCGGCAAGGTCAAGGACGGCACCGTGGTGGGCGATAACCTCGGCACCGCCGTGCGCACCCGCACCCGCGCCGGCGCCCTGATCGACGGCGGCATCCGCGACTACACCGGCCTGATGGAGCTCACCGAGGTCAACTTCTTCGTGCGCGGCGTGGACCCCACCGCCATCGCCGACGTGACCCTGGCCGGGATCAACATCCCCGTCAGGGTCGGCGGGGTCACCATCCTGCCCGGCGACGTCATCCTCGGCACGCCCACCGGGATCATCGTCATCCCGCCGCACCTGGCCCAGGAGGTGGTGGAGCGCAGCGAGGAGATCCGCGTGCGCGACGAGTTCGGCAAGCTGCGCCTCGGCCAGGGCACCTACACCAGCGGCGAGATCGACGTGCCCGCCTGGCGCGCGGATATCGAGGCCGACTTCGTCGCCTGGAAGCGGGAGAACGGGAAGTAACCATGCCCAAAGACAAGAAGAAGGCCAACGCCGCCCCCCGCCCCGAAGACCACGTCGCCAGATCCTCGCGCCCGAGCGACCTGCGCATCACCGACCTGCGCACCGCAACCGTGGGCTGGGACACATGGCACTTCACGATCATCCGCATCGACACCAACCAGGGCCTCAGCGGCTACGGCGAGGTGCGCGACCTGGCCAGCAAGCGCTACGCCCTGATGCTCAAGAGCCGCCTGCTCGGCGAGAACCCCTGCGACCTCGACAAGATCTTCCGCAAGATCAAGCAGTTCGGCCACCACGGGCGCCAGGCCGGCGGCGTCTGCGGCGTCGAGATGGCCCTGATGGATCTGGCCGGCAGGGCCTACGGCGCGCCCGCCTATATGCTCGCCGGCGGCAAGTTCCGCGACTGCATCCGCATGTACTGCGACACGCCCAACGAGCCCACCGGCGCAGAGATGGGCCTGCGCCTGAAGGAGCGCCTGGGGCGCGGCTTCACCATGCTCAAGATGGACGTCGGCATCCAGCCGCTGCTCGGCGTGCCCAACACCCTCAGCTGGCCCCAGGGCATGCTCCCCGGCGACACCGAGGACCGGCAGGAGCGCATGTGCAACCTGCACTCGCTGATGCACCCCTTCACCCACGTGCGCCTGACGCCCCGGGGGATCTACACGATCTGCGAGTACGTGGCCGAGGTGCGCGCCGTGGTCGGCGACGAGGTGCCGATCGCCGCCGACCACTTCGGCCATATCGGCGTCGATGACTGTATCCGCCTCGGCCAGGCCCTGGAACCCTACAACCTGGCCTGGCTAGAGGACCTCGTGCCCTGGCAGTACACCGACATGTGGGTGCAGATCGAGCGCGCCCTGCACACCCCCGTCTGCACCGGCGAGGACATCTACCTCCGCGAGGGCTTCCGCCCGCTGCTGGAGGCCCGCGCCGTCAATGTCATCCACCCCGACATTGCCACCAGCGGCGGCATCCTCGAGACCAAGCGCATCGGCGACATGGCCCAGGAGCACGGCATAAGCATGGCGCTGCACATGGCCGGCACCCCGATCAGCACCATGGCCAGCGTCCACTGCGCTGCCGCCACCGAGAATTTCATCGCCCTGGAGCACCACTTTAGCGACGTGCCCTTCTGGGGCGACTTCATCGACGGCCCGCCCAAGCCGATCATCCAGTCCGGCTACATCGCCGTCCCTGAGACGCCCGGCCTCGGCTTTACGGTGAACGAGGAGGCCATCGCCGCCCACCTCGTGCCGTGGGACCGGGGGCTCTTCGCGCCGACGCCGGAGTGGGACAGCGACCACAGCCACGACCGGCTCTGGTCGTAAGCGGCAGCCCTACCTACTCGCCCACCGGCACGGTGAACACCGCCTCGACATCCCGCACCCCGGCGCGGCGCACCGTCACCGTCACCTGCCAGTCGCCGACTATGCTCAGGGGCGCGCCGCTCACCGCGTAGCTGGACAGGGCCTCGGGCGTGGCGACGAGCTGGTTTGTGCCCATGTCCATCTCCAGCATCGCGAGGGTGAGCCGCACTAGCTGCGTCGCCACCGGCGCCCCGCCCTGGTCGGTCACCGTCACCCTAAAGCGGTCATCGCCAATGCTGGCGGGGCGCACCTCCAGGCGCACGCGCAGGTCGCCGGCGGGCTGGGTCTGGTCGAAGGGCACGCTGGGCACGGGGGTGCGGGCCTGCCCAGGGGTGACGGTGGGCACCCGGATGGCGGTCGGGGTGGGCTGGACGATCGGCGCGACCGCTGCGGCGGGCGCGCCGGCAGGCGGGGCCAGGCTGGTGAGGACGCCGGCGGCGCTGATCGCGATCAGCCCGAGGGCGGCCTCCAGGCGCAGCGTGCGGCCAAGCAGGCGTGGCAGCTGCTGGGCCTGCCTGGCCGCTGCGGCCGCCCAGGCGTCCAGCTGTGGCCGGGCCGCCAGCAGGTAGTAGGCGCCGAAGAGCAGCATCGCGCCGAAGACGACCAGCTTGGTCAGCAGGGCCAGCCCGTAGCTCGTCGTCCAGAGGTCGGACAGGATTCCCAGGCGGCGCGTGGCGGCGTACGTGCCGGTGACGATGAGCACAGTCACGCTAACTGCGGCCATGGTCGAGAACTGGGCGAACAGGGCGCGCAGCAGATCGGGGTGGCGCGACTCGGGGGCGGAGCGCAGGGCGCCCGGCAGCATGGCCGCGAAGGCCAGGAGCCCGCCCGCCCAGAGCGCGGTCGCCCCTAGGTGGATCGCGTCGGCGAGGATGGTCAGCATCGGCGCGGAGTCCGTCGCCGCGTGGCCGCCGAGCGAGAAGTTGAGCAGCAGCCACGCGCTCAGCGCCAGACACACGCCGTGGCGAATGTGCTGATCGCGCCTCAGCTGCACGGCCGTGATCGCCAGCGCCACGGCCAGCCCGACGCGCACCAGCAGCACCTGCCCGTAGCGCGTGCTCGCCACGCGCAGCAGCCACGGCAGGCTAACCGCGCCGAAGGCTGCCGCCGTCTGATCCACAAGCGTCAGCGTCGCGGCGACGGCGCAGATCAGCAGCGGGATCGTCAGCCAGACCTGCCCGCGGTGCAGGGCGGCGGGGTCGCCGCCCGCGTGGGCCAGGGCCGGGCCGAGCGCCCAGATCAGGAAGGCCAGCCCGCCCGTGCCGGTCGCCGCGCCGATAAGCATAATCGCGCGCAGCAGGATCCCAACCAGGGGCGTCGGCCCTGGCGCGGGCGGCGCATGGGCCGGCTCCGCCGCAGGCCCCGGGTTTGCGGCAGATACCGGGGCCTGCGCGTCGCCCAGCACGGTGAAGGCCGCGTTGCCCTTCACAATATGCCCATCGCTGCCCACCACCGTCCAGGTCATCGTGTAGAACCCCGGGCCGATATGGGGCAGATCCAGGGCAAGGATGGCCGGGTTATCGGGCCGGGGCGCACCGCCCGAGGCGACCTCGCTCCCCCGTGAGTCGCGCAGGGCCAGGGAGCTGATCGCCTCCAGGCGCTCATTGAAGGTGATCCGCAGCTGGGCCGGCGGCTCCTTCAGCTGCGCGTCGGCCGACGGCTCCATAGCGATTATCTTCGGGTGCGCCCATGCCACCCCTGCGCCGATCAGCGCCGAGAGCGCGAGCACAATGACCCAGTGGTAGCGCGTTCTTGTGAGATGTCTCATGACGTCATTCCTGCAGGGGGGCAGGGGGGGTATGGCCCTCCCTAAAAACCGCTTGAGCGCTAGCGCACCGCCCGTCGGAGGCCGAGCCCGACGCCAGCCAGCAGCAGCGCGCCAAGCA
>JBAXES010000242.1:0-6467 GCA_037140315.1 Chloroflexales bacterium | reverse complement strand
CGGCAGGCTTGCCCGCGCCGCCGCGCCGGTGTCGGTGATCCAGGCCAGGGGCCAGGTGAAGCTGAGCAGCAGCGGGGGCGGCGGCGCGGGCAAGCCTGCCGCGAAGGGCGCGCCCACCCCCGCCAGCGCCGAGGCCTCGTCGGCCCCGGTGTTTAACGGGCGCACCCTGAAGATCCACCTGCCGCGCAGCCAGGACCACGAGGGCGATGTGCGGCGCATGCAGGACGTGCATAGCATCCTGCTCGAGAGCAGCGGCGGCGACCAGGTGACGCTCTATGTCCCCAACGGCGTCGGCATCGTGGTGCTGCGGTCGGGGCACACGGTGAACTGCACGCCCAGCCTGATCGACGGGCTGCGCGAGGTGCTCGGCCCCGAGCGGGTGGCGATGGAGTAGGGCCATAAAACCAGTTTTTTTTGTGGGAGAGGCGAAGCCTCTCCCACGCCCTCACTCGGCCCCTACAGGCGCTTGATCACCACCAGGGTGACATCGTCGAAGGGCGGCTGGCCGCGCCCGTGCAGATCCACCGCCGCGAGGATCGCCCGCACAATCAGCGCCGCATCCTCGCCGGCGTGGCCGACGATCACCCGCCGCAGCTGCTCGACCCCAAACTCGCTCTGCGCGTCGTCGATCGCCTCCGTCACCCCGTCGGTGTAGCAGACCAGCACGTCACCCGGATCCAGGGCGATCTCGGCCTCGTGCAGCGTGATCTCCTCCAGCACGCCGAGGGCGATGCCAGGGGTGCGCAGCTCGGTGAAGCTGTCGGCGCCCGGTCGGTAGAGCAGGGGCGGGTTGTGACCGGCCGAGGTGTAGCGCAGCCGCCCGCTCGCGGTGTCGAGCAGGCCGTAGAACAGCGTCACGAACATGCCCGACTCCGAGTCGCGGGTGATCCAGCGGTTGGCCCGCTCCATGGCCGCCGGGGGCGCCGAGCCGTCGAGGGCGGCGGCCCGCACCAGAGAGCGCGACATGGCCATAAACATGGCTGCCGGCACACCCTTGTCGCTCACGTCGGCGATCACAAAGCCGAGGAAGGATGCAGGCGGAAGCGTGAAGGATGAGTCGCCGCCAGCGCTGTCTGGCTGAGACTCATCAGTGGCCGCCCGATCTTCATCCTTCTGCCTTCTGCCTTCTACCTTCCGTAGCGGCCAGAAGTCGTAGAAGTCGCCGCCCACCAGGCGCGCCGATTGCCAGGCGGCGTCGATCTGCCAGCCGGCGATCTGCGGCGAGCGCGCGGGCAGCAGGGCGGTCTGGATCTCGCGGGCCACCCGCAGCTCCTGCTCCATGCGCCCGGCCTCCTCGGCCTCGCGGGCGAGCAGCAGGCTCTCCAGGGCCCCGGCCATCTGGGCCGCCGCGCCGATGCTCAGGTTGATCTGCCGGGGGTCCAGCTCAACCTGCGGCGCGTCCCAGTCGAGGACGAGGGCGCCGAGCAGGCTGGCCCGCGCCAGCATCGGCAGGGCCACCAGGGTGCCGCTGCCCGCCGCCCCGATCAGCTGCGGCCACTCCTCCGCCTGCGACTGGGCGGCGTGCAGCGTCTGGGGGCGCGTGGGGGCCTCGCCCTCGGCCGCAGGCGCGCGCAGCCGGGCCAGCAGCGGCGCGTCGACCGGGGCCACCGCGTGCCCCACCAGCCGGTCGCGCAGGGTGCCCGGCAGCCCGTAGGCCGCCAGGAGCGCGAAGCGGCCCTCGCGCGTCCAGAGCAGACAGTAGCAGCGGTTGCAGCCGAGCAGCAGCGGCGGCATGCGCACCACCGTCGCCAGCAGTGTGTCGAGGGTGCTGGCCCGGCCGATGTTCTCAGAGACCTGGAGCAGGGCGTTCAGCGTCCACGCCTCCTCCTGCTGGGCGGTGTAGGCGTTGGCGCTATCGATCGCCACCGCGATCTGGCCGGCCAGAGTCTGCATGACAAAGAGGTCGTCGGCGTCGAAGTTGTCCACCTGGTTGCTCTGCACGTCCAGCACGCCAATCACATGCTCGCCGATGCGCAGGGGCACGGCCAGCTCCGAGCGGGTGTCCTTGGCGTCGCGGATGTAGCGCTTGTCGAGGCGCACGTCGCCCACCAGCACTGGCACGCCGCTGGCCACCGAGCTGCCCACCACGCCCTGGCCGACCCGCATCGGCTCGGCGGCGTGGATCTCCTCTTTCGAGACATCGGCCGTGGTGGCGCGGAAGCGGATCGCGCCCGCGCTGTGGTCGAAGGTGAAGATATGCACCGGGTGGTAGCCGAAGTGCTCGCGGATGAGGCGGACCACCGAGGGCAGCAGCACCTCTAGGTTGAGGATGGCGGTGATCTGCTCGCTCACCTCGTGTACCGCCTGGAGCTGCACGGCGCGCTGGCTGGCCTGGTGGAAGGCCCGCGCCCTGGCGATCGCGACGGCGGCCTGGTCGGCGATCAGCGAGAGCATGCGCAGGTCGCTGGCGTCAAATGCCGAGGGCTGGTAGCTCTGCACCGAGATCGAGCCGATCACATCCTCGCCGGCGATCAGCGGCACGTAGATCCCCGAGCGCGGCGGGCGCTCGCTCTGGTAGCGCGGCCGCGCTGGCAGCCGGTGCATCTCCTGGGTGAAGTCCTCCACCAGCAGAGCCCGCCCGGTCTGCCTGATCCAGCCGATGATCCCGTCGCCCGCCGCCAGGTCGACGGTCAGCGCCGGCAGGCGCACGCGGTCCTGGACGCGCACCGGCAGGGTGTAGTCGCGGCCATCGAAGAGGCCGAGGTGAAATGAGCTGGTGTCGATCACCTTGCTGGCCTCGCGGTAGATCAGCTCGCACAGGGTTCCCACGTCCAGCTCGCTGCGGATGATCGCCCGGCTGGCCTCGTTGAGCAGGGCCAGCTCGCGCACCGAGCGGCGCTGCGACTGGAGGTTCGTGCTGGCCCGACGCACGGCGGCGGCGGCGGCGATCAGGGCCAGGCCGGCCAGGAAGAAGTAGCCCGCGCCGAGCCGCAGGTACACCGCCGCGCCCAGCAGGGCCAGCGGCAGCGGGGCCAGCTCGACGCCGAGGGCCAGACGCCAGGTGGATCGCCACCAGGTCGACAGGCCGCTCCGCCCGCCCTGGAGGTACTCGCGGCCGATCCGGCCGATCTGGAGCGCGGCGGTGGCGCAGAGGATCGTCCAGAGCAGCAGCGCCCCAGGGTTGAGGCTGGCCGGGTCGTACTGCGGTGCTCCGACGACCGCGCTGGCCAGGGCCGCGCCGCCGAGGATGCCGGTGGCGCGCAGCCCGCCGCGCAGGAATGGCCGGGCCAGCAGCAGGTAGATGTTGCGCGGCCGACCGTAGATGTAGGGGATCAGCATGCCGAAGATGAGGCCCTCCCAGGCCGACAGCAGGGCGGCCGGGGCTGGGCCGAGGGCCAGGGAGGCCATGATCAGCACCAGCCCGCTCATGCCGTGGGCGTCGGTGGGGGGCACGCGAAAGCTGAGGGTGTCAACCGCCAGGGCCAGGGCGCCGAAGAGGAGCAGGGCAGAGAGGGTCGCCGGCTGCCGGGGGGTGAGGGCCAGCCAGGCCCAGCCGACCCCGCCCGCCGCCAGGCAGTAGAGCAGCAGCGGCCGCTCGCGGTTCAAGCACGCCCCAGGCCGAACGAGGCCCGGGCCTCCTCCGCCGTCGCGTGGATCGCGAACACCTGGGTGAATCCCGTCAGCGCGAAGACCTCGTGGACCTGGGGCTGGAGCCCGGCGAGGCGCAGCTCGCCGCCAAGGGTCATCAGCTCTTTACGGATAAGCAGCAGTGAGCGCAGGCCGCTGCTCGAGAGGAAGGTTACATCGCCTAGGTCGAGCAGCACAAAGCGCGCCCCGGCCGCGATCTGCGCGTGGACCGCCTTGTTGAGCTGTGGTGCCGTCACCGCGTCCACCCGGCCGGTGATCGGCATGAGCACCACATCGTCGCGCAGGCTGGAGCTGATGTACTTGACCATCGTGAGTACATTGCCCTCCTGGGGGCGAAAGTCAAAGCGCGCCTCGTCCATCAGCCTGGTGATCAGGTAGAGGCCGAGCCCGCCGACCTGCCGCTCCTCCAGGGGCGAGTTGATGTCGGGCGGCGGCACGCTCCCCGGGTCGAACTGGCGACCGGTGTCCCGCAGCGTGATGATAAAGCGGTTGCCCTCGCAGGCCCACCCGAGGGTGATATCGCCCGGGTTCTCCTGGTCGTAGGCGTGCTGGATCACGTTGGTAGCCGCCTCATCGACGGCCAGCTGCACCTGCCAGGTGGCACGCTCGTCAAGGCCGCAGAGTTCTGCGGCCTCGGTGATAAACGCGCTGATCTTGGCGAGCGCGTCAAGGTCGGCGGTGAGGGTGATGGTGTCCATAGCTGGAAGGATGAAGGATGAAGGACGAAAGATGAAGGATGAAACTCAGTTTCATCCTTCATCTTTCATCCTTCATCGTTTAGAAGGAGCCCACCGCCTCAACGGTATCGCCGTACATCTCGAAGAGCGAGGTGAAGCCGGTCAGGTCAAACACTTCTTTAATCTTCGGCGGCAGGTTAGCGATCCGGATGTCGCCGCCCTCAAGGTCGGTGATCTTCCACTCGCGGGCGCGCTTGCGGGCCTCGATCAGCACCCGCAGCCCGGGGCTGCTGACATATTCAAGCCTGGCGAGGTCGAGGACGATCCGGTAGCGGCCCGCCTCAAACAGGGCCTCGATCTGTTGCTTGAGCCTCGATGCCGTCGCGGCATCGACGCGACCAACGACCTCCAGCAGATCCACCCGGTTCATCGGGCGGTGGCTGATATCCATACTGCCCTCCCTTGTACGGCATAGCCAGGCCAAATGCCTTATCCGCATTATATCATACGGGTATCAGGCGGTTTTTGGCAGGGAGCAGGGAACAGGGAACAGGGAACAGCAGCAACGCTGTTCCCTGTTCCCTGTTCCCTGCTCCCTATCTCCTGTTCCCTGCTCCCTGCTCCCTACTCACACAGACATAGGCTCGGTGGGCTGCTTGCCCGCAGGGAGGCTGAGCGGCAGGGTGGCGCGGATCTTGCGCAGGCGGGTGAGCGCATCGACGGCGGCCTCGTGGACGTTGGCGTCGGCATCCTCCATCGCCCTGGTCAGGCCGCTGAGGACGGCAGAGGTGGCGGCCGCCGCGCCGATCCGGCCGAGGGTGCGCGCCGCAGTCTCGCGGGTGTACGCGTCGCTATCGCCGATCATGACCGTCAGCTGCTCGATCAGGTCTGGTGTGCCGGCCAGATCGCCAAGCTGCCCGAGGATCAGCGCCGCCGCCGAGCGCACGAAGCTGTCCTCGTGCCGCAGGCAGAGGCCGAGGTGATCGATCAGCTGCGGCGAGGCGATCCGGTCGCGCAGGGCGCCGAGGGTGCGCGCCGCAGCGTAGCGCGTCTCCAGATCACAGTCGTAGAGGGCGACCTTCATCAGGGCGTTCACTAGCGGGTTCGGCGGGGTGCCGGCGAACTGGCCAAGCATGCGCGCCGCCGCCGCGCGCACGTGTGAGGCGCTGTCATTCAGCCCGTCGTGCAGCAGCACCAGGTCCGCCGCGCTGTAGTTCCCGCTGCGCTGCCGCAGGCTGCGGATCGTCTCGTAGCGCGACTGCCAGCCCGGGTCGTGCAGCAGCCGACGCAGCTGGGTGAACTCGCTCGGATCAAAGGCGTCGATCTCGTGGAGCAGGGTCAGGCGCAGCCACTCGTCGCGTGAGCTGTTCAGTCGCTGGCGGGCCAGGTGAACCACATTCAGCGTCACCAGCAGCTGCTCTAGGGCCGCGCGCAGATCGGCCTTGGTGCGCAGCTCGCGCTCGATCAGGTGGGCGACCTGGTAGCGCATCTGGCTGGCCCGGCGCACGATCTGGTCGGCCCCGGGGCCCTGGGTGATCTCGGCCAGCGCTAGCACCGCAGCCATCGGCTCATGCTGGCACGCGTCGAGAAATGGCTCGAGCGTGCGCACCGCGAGGTACGCCAGCACCGTGCCGGTGCCCGCGATCTGGATGTCTTGCCGCGGGTTGCGCGCAAAGCCGCTGAGCCGCTCGGCCACCCGTGCGCGCCAGACCTCTTGATCAAACATAGCGGTGATACCCGGCCTGTCCGGTGCGGTCGCTGCGCCCGCTGCGTCGATCAGGCTGTTAGTGCAAGATGAACGTTCTGTCATCTTATACGTATGTGGCATTATAGCACAGCGGTATTTCTGCTACCGGAGGATCGTTGCATGAAGATTACAATTGCGACGCCCCCCTGCGGCCTGTGGTAGGATGGGCTAGGCCCTCGTTTTTACCACGTAAGGAGGCGCGGCCAAGCCGCGCACTACAATGTCCCAAGAACCAGATGATGTCGAGGAGAGCATGGCCCGAGTCCGTCGCGGCTGCCTGGGGGTTGCCGCTCTCTTCGGGGCCTTCGCTGTCATCTTTATCAGCTCGACGCACAACCTGTTCTATTTAGTCTTTCTAATCGGGACAGTGATCTCACTGCTGCTCTGGAAAGTCACGCGCTAGACAAGGGAACAGGGAACAGGGAACAGGGAACAGAAATACCGCATCCTGATGC
>JBAXES010000241.1:0-6479 GCA_037140315.1 Chloroflexales bacterium | reverse complement strand
GGCTGGCCGAGGGCGCGGACGATCCAGCCGGCGGCGAGGGAGACGCTCAGGCGGTCGCGCCCGGCGGCCCGGCGGAAGGCGGGGTCGTGGCGCATGCGCCAGGCCATATGCATGGCCGCGCAGTAGGCGCCGGGGAACTGGCCGAGGCGGTCGCGCCGCTCGCCGGCGTGCTCCCAGCGGCCCACCTCCTCGACCAGCGGCACCGTGCGCAGATCCTGCCAGGTGATCGCGTTGCCGATCGGCGCGCCGCTGATCCGATCCCAGGCGAAGACCGTGTCGCGCTGCGAGGTGACGCCGCAGGCCGCGATGTCCGCCGGGCTGACGCCGGCGCGGGACACCGCCTCGTCCACCGCCTCGCGCACGCTGCGCGCCAGGGCTGCGGGGCGCTGCTCCACCCAGCCCTCTTGCGGGTGGAGCCGCCCCAGCGTCCGATACCCATAGCCGCGCACGCGCCCCGCCGTGTCGTACAGCACCGCGCGGCTGCCGCTCCCACCCTGATCAATCCCAAGTACCAGCCGGTCGGCCACACTGCCTCCGATATTAGGCGCGGTCTCAGGTGTGTTAGGTGACAGGCGCAGCGCATCAGAACGACTTGCGTGGGCCTGAACGGTAACGTACCCGCGAACCTCGTCTTACCCAGATCTTGCGGAACCGGCGTTATTATCGCAGATCATGGCAGGATAGTAAACCGCTTTCCTGAAACCTTGTCTCAGCGATCATGCTCCTTCACGCCGTTCTGGGCCATAGGCGGCACGGCCGCGCGGAAGGTCGCCGCCAGGGCCTCGGAGAACGGCACGGCTGGGTCCTCTGCGGCTGCTGGGGCAAAGGTGTTGTAGGCCAGGGTGAGGCCGAGGGCGAAGAGCGTGCTCCCGATTCCGATCATGGCGTTAAACGGCGCCGGCGCGATCACCGCCACCCGGATCAGAACCGTGGCGACGGCGAACCCGGTGTTGCGAAAGACCACGTGGTACGTCGAGCTATGGTGCATCGAGACAAACACCAGCAGCACGTCGAAGAATATGAGCACGGTGTAGCAGTCGCCGAAGAACGAGACCGCGCGCCCGACCGCTATGTACTGCTGGATGGTGTAGAGGCCGATCATCAGGAAGGCTGTCAGGAGCCCCAGCGCGATCAGCTTCTTCATTGCCACAAATCCAGCCAGGTTATGGAAATCGTCGACGCTGGCCTGATGCCGCTGCACCCGATAGTAGATCCGCAGGATGACGAATACCACCAGCGCCCCGCCCGCCAGCGCGCTGATCGGCAGGATCGTGGGCTGGGCCTTGCTCCACGTGATCGGCTCATCGAAGGCGGTGAGCTCGCGGAAGGCCCCGCGCAGCAGGATCAGCGACAGGATCTCCAGCTGCTTGCCGACCGTATTGGCGACCGAGCGGGCCAGCCCGAAGATGATCCCGGCCAGGCCGACGATCTGGACGAGCTGGAGCGTAAAGTCGACTGCATAGAAGTGGTTTGTCGGCAGGATGGCTAGCAGCGCTGGGGGCAGGAGATCTCGCCGCCGGGCCTCGATCACCAGAAGCGCGCCAATAAAGCTGATGATCAACATATCGGCGACGACGTGTCGGCCGCGCGGGCTATCCCAACTAGCCTCTAGCTGGTCGAACACGCGCGACGTAAGGGGAAAGATCTGATGTATCATAGTGCTCTGTCTTGGGTCTCGGCAGGGTGTATATGCTTGTTTCAGTAACAGTGTAGCGCCCTGCAGGGCGCTTTTCGGTTCAGTGACCAGCACATATGATGGTTAATGCGCAATAAACCCAACGCCATCGACCTGGCCCGCAGCGTTCCCGGCCTGAGGCGTCGATCACAGACTCGGGCCGCACGCCCCCACGTAACTTTCGTGTAACTACCGGTGGTATTGTAGAGTGGAGCCGTGACTCTCACCGCGCATCTATCGCGCGCATAGCGCGCGCTGTCAAAGGAGACACGTATGACCAATAACCAGAGTGATAGGTTCGACCCGACCGATCCTGTCGGTGCCTGGCGCACCATCCGCGACGCGAACCTTGATGCCTGGGCCAAGGGTATGGCCACAATGGTCAACACTGAGTCGTTCTCGAAGGCCCTCGGCCTCCAGCTCGACACGATGCTCGCCGCCTCTGGCCCGATGCAAAAGATGGTCTCCCAGTACATGGAGGCCTACCTCGCCCAGGCCAACATGCCCTCGCGCGCCGAGGTGATCAGCCTCGCCCAACGTATGACGAACATCGAGATGCGTCTGGACGATATGGACGCGCGGCTCGACGATATTCTCTACGCCGTGCGCACTCTGGCTGCGCCTGCCGTCGGGGCCGCCGCTGCGCCCGATGCCGCCGCCGAAGCTGAGGAGAAGCCGGCCGCACGCCGCAGCCGCAAGGCCGCCACCGAGTAGTAGGGTGTTCTCGTCGCGCATGTCGAACCCATAACGTACGGAGCAGCTATGACTACTGTGCCAAACCCAGCCCTCGACCCCGAGGTGATGACGAAGCGCTTCCTCGAAGAGCTCGACCGCTTCACCAAAAGTAGCGATACCTTTACGAAGCTTGCCACCAACAACCTCGACATTAAGATCGGCCTGACTCCCAAGACCGTGATCTGGACGCTGAATAAGGCCAAGCTGTACCACTTCACGCCGGTGCTGCCGCCCGAGCAGCGCCACCCGGTGCCGCTGCTGCTGATCTTCGCGCTGATCAACCGGCCCGACATCTTCGATCTGCGTCCAGGCAACAGCTTTGTCGAGTATCTGCTCAACCAGGGTTATGATGTCTACATGCTTGATTGGGGACGCCCCGGCCTTGAGGACGCGCACTATACCTTCGACGACTATGTGCTGGAGTATATGCCCCGCGTCGTCCGGGCAGTGCAGCGCCACAGCGGCAAGCGTGAGTTTAGCCTGACAGGCTGGTGCATCGGCGCGATGATCACCACCCTCTACGCAACAATGCGCCCCGACGACGGCATCCGCAACCTGGTGCTGCTCACCGCCCCGCTCGACTTTGCAGACAAGAACGCCGGCCCGTTCAACCGCTGGCTCACCACCGAGTTCTACAATGTCGATGAGCTGATTGGCCAGCACGGCAATATGCCTGGCTTCATGATCGACTATGGCAGCAAGCTGCTCAAGCCGGTCGAGAACTTCATCAGCAACTACTTTAAGCTCTGGGACAACCTTGATAACCCAGCCGTGGTCGAGTCGTACATGGCGATGAACAAGTGGGTCACCGACCTGGTCGACTTCCCCGGCGGCGCCTTCCGCCAGTGGGTCGTCGAGTTCTACCGCGAGAACCGGCTGATGGAGGGCACCCTGAAGCTGCGCGGCGAGAAGGTCGACCTGCGCAACCTGCGCTGCAACTTCCTGAATGTGATCGCCGATAAGGATCATATCGTGCCCACCTGTCAGTCTACCTCGATCATGGACAAGGTCGGCACGCGAGACAAGCTGCTCCTGCATATGCGCGGTGGCCACATCGGCATGATGGTCGGCAGCGGTGCGAATAAGCGGGTCTGGCCGCAGATCGACGGTTGGCTAGGGAAGCGTAGCAAGTAAACACATAGATCCTTTGGAGAGAGCTGTGCTCTCTCCAAAGGTTTTTGTGCCGTCATCCCCGATTATTTAACTTCATACTCGTAGAGGAGCAGCCTACCATGCGTCTCATCAACAAGGTCGCTGTTGTCACCGGTGGGGGGCAGGGGATTGGTCGCCAGACCGCACTCACCTTTGCCCGCGAGGGGGCGCGCGTCGTGGTCGCCGATATCAATATGAGCGCGGCTCAGGCTGTCGCTACCGAGATCGAGCAGGCCGACGGCCATGCCCGGGCCGTATTCCTGGATGCGGGGCGCGCCGAGTCGGTCGAGGTGGCCATGCGTAGCGCCAACGAGTGGGGCGGTCGCCTCGATATTCTGGTGAACAATGCGGGCATCACACGTGATGCGCGCATGCAGAAGATGACCGAGGACCAGTGGGACGCGGTGCTCGGCGTGAATCTGAAGGGCGTGTGGCTCTGTGGCAAGTATGCGGCACCGTATATGATCGCCCACGGCGGCGGCGCGATCCTGAACGCCGCCTCGGTCGTCGCCCTGTATGGCAACTTCGGCCAGAGCAACTATGTGGCCGCCAAGGCTGGCGTGATCGGCCTGACCAAGACCTGGGCGCGCGAGCTTGGCCCGAGCGGCATCCGCGTGAACGCCATCGCCCCCGGCTTCATCCAGACCGACATGATCGCCACGGTGCCCGAGAAGGTGATCGAGTCGATGAAGGAGCGCACGCCGATGCGCCGTATCGGCTATGCTGACGACATCGCGAACGCCTACCTCTTCCTCGCGTCCGACGAGGCGAGCTTTATCACCGGCACGGTGATCTCGGTTGACGGCGGCCTGATGTTCTAGGTGTGTCCCTCGGGTTCGCCCCAGACCCGGTCTTTGTGGGTGTGGGCGGCTCTGCCGCCCACACCCACAAATAACGATATCGCGTGGCGGCGCAGCCGCCCACGCACCCCCACCGGGAGGTCGTGAGGGTTCTAAGCGTCACCTCGCTCGCGCGGCAGCGCCTCCAGGCACTGGGGGCGCTGTTCGCGCGTGTCCGCCGCACCCCCCTCGCTGACTGGCCTCTGGTCGAGTTCACAGTCCCCGAGGCGGCCGCGATCTATATGCTGTCGTTCCTGGGCTCTGCCGCCCTTGGCCTCGTCCGCCAGATGCTCTTTAACGCGCAGTTCGGCCTGAGCGATGTGGCCGGGGCCTACTACGCAGCCTTCCGCCTCCCCGACACCCTCAACACCCTAGTGAGCGGCGGGGCCCTCACCAACGCCCTGGTCCCGGTGATGCTGGCGGCCTACGCCCGCGGCGGCGAGGCGGCGACCCAGCGCATCCTCAACCTGGCCCTGACGGTGCTGCTCGGCGTGGTCGGGCTGCTCACCCTGATCAGCGCCCTGGCCGCCCCGGCCTTTGTGCGCTCCCTGCTGGCCCCCGGCCTCGACCCGGCCACCCAGGCCCTCACGGCGGATCTGACCCGGATCATGCTCATGGAGGTGCTGCTGGTGGTGGCTGAGAGCGGCCTGGTGGCCCTGCTGATCTGCCGCAACCAGCTGCTGCTCCCCGCCCTGGCGACCGGCGTACATAACCTGGCCCTGATCAGCGGGATCGGCGCGGCGATGATCTTCCCACAGGTCGGCATCTACGGGCCGACGCTCGGGGCCATCCTTGACGCGCTGTTCAAGCTGGCCCTGCTCGTGCCGGGGCTGCGCCGGCGCGGCTACCGCCCGCGTCTGGCCTGGGCCCCGCGCGACCGCGAGCTGCGCACGGTGCTGCGCCTGCTGGTGCCGAACGCTCTCTCGAGCGCCGTCAACTACAGCGGGGCGATCGTCGACACCGCGCTCATCACCCTGTATGGCCAGGTGGCGGCCCTCGGCGCTATCCAGAACGCCTACCTGCTGATCGGCCTGCCCGTGCGCCTGCTCGGCATCTCGATCGGCCAGGCCGCCCTGCCGCATATGGCCGCCCTGAGCCTCGCCGGCCACCTCGCTGAGATGCGGCGGGCGCTGCGCCGAACGCTCCTGGCAGCCTGCGGGCTCTCGGCCCTGGCGGCCCTGGCGATCATGGCCCTGGGCCGCCTGGGGATCCGTATCGTGCTCGAGCGCGGTGCCTTCGACTCCGCCGCTGGCGACCTGACCTACCAGATGCTTATCGCCTTCAGCCTCGGCCTGCCGGCGTATGTGGCCACCGAGGTGCTCTCGCGGGCGCTGCTCAGCCGCCTCGATACGCGCACCCCGCTGATCACCAACTGCCTCCAGCTGGCCGCACGCGTGGCTATGATGCTCACCCTGATCGGCCAGGTCGGCCCGCTTATGGTGCCCCTGGCCCTCGCCGCCAGCTCGATCGGCGAGGCGATCATCCTCTACGCCGTGCTGCGCCGGCGCATGTGAGGGTGTGGGAGAGCGAGGCTCTCCCATAAAAAAACTGGCTCTGCGGCGCAGCCGCGCCGTCGCAGAACCAGTGTAGCGTGTGCCTGCTGGGCGCAACCTCTTGGCAACACAAGGGCCGGCGATGGGGGGGCCGCAGGCCCCGTCAGGCGGCGGCGCGGGCCACGAGCAGCGCCAGCAGCGCGGTGCGCGGCACAATGCTGTCGATGTCGATATACTCGCGCGGGCTGTGGTCGTGCCCGCCCACCGGGCCGAGCCCGTCGAGCACGGGCAGGCCCAAGCCGGCGAGCAGGTTGGCGTAGCTCACCCCGCCGGTGGCCGCATCGCTGATCGTGAAGCCCAGATCCTGGGCGCAGCCCTTCGCCACCTCGGCCAGGCGCAGAATCTGCGGCGTGCGCGCCATCGGCGCGAAGCCCCAGCCGCCGCCCACGCTCGTGCGCGTGCCAGACACCCGCTCCTCGCCGGCGATCGCGCGGATCGCACCCTCCACCGGCGCCATATCCTCGGGGCGGGCCACGCGCACATCGACCTGGGCGGGGGCGCTGTCGGGCACGGCGTTGGGCACGC
>JBAXES010000240.1:0-6480 GCA_037140315.1 Chloroflexales bacterium | reverse complement strand
TCCGGGTCAGCTCCTCGCGGCGCAGGCCGGTGGAGAGCAGCACAAAGATGATCGCCCGGTCGCGCCAGGGGCGACCGGTGGCGCGCACGCTGGTCGCGCTATCAGCCGCGCCTCGCCGGCCGGTGCGCTGGTGGAAGCGCTCCAGACGGTCACAGAGGTTCTTGAGCGAGCGCACCTGATCATCGGTGAGGGCGCGGGGTTCGAGCGGTGGCAAGCCAAGCTCGCGGATACCCTTGGCCGGGTCGCCGCAGTCAAAGCGGTGCGGGTCCTGGGCGGACACCCAGGTGGTGAAGGCGGAGAGGGCGGCGAGGTGGTTGTTGACGGTGGCGGGGGCGAGGCGCTGCGTCTCGCGCAGGTGGCTCTGCCAGTCGAGCACATCGCGGCGGAGGCAGGTGGCAATGCGATCATGGCCGTAGCGGGCGGTGAAGAAATCGGTGAACCGCTGCAGGTGCAGGGTGATCTTGGCAGTGACGGCGGGGGAGCGCACACCGGTAACGGCGAGGCGCAGGTAGAGCTCGCACCAGGTGGTGAGGCGGTCGCGGGAGCTGTCGTCCATCGGATTGACCTTTCGTGAAGTGAAATGGAGGCGATAGATGGCCCTGGGAGCCAGCGTGCACTGAGGAAACGGGGCTGTTGACTACAGAGAAGGGACATTCTGTGGAGTGAATGGGTGTGGTCTGCGTGTACACCCGGCGTCAAGGGGCTGGGGGGATGCGCAGAACAACGCTGCTGGTGACAGCCCCGCGCCCCCCTCACCATGGCCCTGGCGGCACGCGCCGATCAGGGACTCGTCGGTTGGCTGCCCACGCTCCTCCAGCTTCGCTCGCGCCTAGCATCGCGCGTTCCGGGGGATTTTCTTTTTTTTTTGCACGCCAGCGCCGGAGGGCGTCAGACATAGCCCGCCCTGGCGTCGCCTCTCTGAGAATGACGAAAGTGTTATCGTTTTCAAGGTATTTTAGGGATCGCCAGATCCTCTCTATTGGTTATAGGAGAAGCTGTATCAGGCCAGGCTCGTCTTATGTGGGCGGGGGCCGAGATGAAGTCGATGGTAATCGCTATATATGGGGGGAAACATCATGCGTAGATGGCTGATCATGTCCACGTTCGTACTCGCAGCGCTCGCGGTGCTTGTGCCGTCCATGGCGTTTGGCAAGAACACGCCTGTGAACGGCGCGGTGTTCACGACAGTCAACCCTGCCATAGATAACTCCGGCCATTGTCTCAACGGCGGCCCTGGCGCCGATGCCGGCCTGGTGAACTGCAACATCTACGATGGCAAGGAGTTCGTCTGGCTGAGCGGCGGCCCTGACGGCAACACCGCCGCCCTCTCGGACGGCACCTACTTCTTCGCCGTGCTCGTGCCCGGCGGCCAGGGCAACAACAGCGATAACAACCCGAATGACGGCACCGAGAAGAACCTGTCCGACCTCGCGCCCACCAGCGGCACTGGCGCGGGCGATGCGTGGACGAACCGGGTCTTCTCGATCAACGACGGCAGCATCACGTACCCGGTGAATGATCCTGCTTATACTGGCACACACACCTTTGCCAACAACAAGATCCGCCTGATGCCCTACGACGACACCACCAACCCGGGCGGCGAGTACATCCTGGCGGTCTGCAACTTGGCAGGCAAAGACTATACCGCGACATATCAGCCCGGCGTCAATCCGAGCGACTGCAAGTATGACGCATTTAAGGTGAAGGTGGGCGACGAGGTTCTGCCGCCGTCCGCCCCGGGGATTACCAAAGACGCCATCGGCGCCTACGATAATACCTACACCTGGACGATCGCTAAGGCCGTCGACCAGACAAGGATCAATAAGGCGGGCACCACCAATCAGTCGGGGGCCGACGCGACCTTCAACTACACCGTGACGGTGGAGCATGACGGTGGGGTAATCAGTGATGTGAAGGTCAATGGTACCATCACCGTGTCCAACCTGAACATCGACAGCAATAACAATATTATTCCTGTCGCTATCACTGGCGTCACCGACCAGCTTTCCGGCAGCACTGCTGTGTGTACCGTGACCAGCGGCGGCGCGCAGACCCTGGCGCAGGCCAAGACGAGCTTCGCCTACGAGTGCAGCCTCAGTGGTCTCCCGCAGGGCGAGCTGGATAACGTTGCGACGGTCACATGGGCGGAGCAGTCTATCAACGATCAGACGCTGGCCGCCGGCTCAGCCAGCTTCACCTTCTCGAACATCTCCTTCGCCGAGAACACGATCGACGGGAGCGTGAACGTTACCGACAGCTACGCCGGCGACCTCGGCACGGTCTTGGTGGGCGACGCCAACCCGAAAAGCTTCACCTACGCGCGCCTCGTGACCGGCACACCCGGTAAATGCACAACCGTCGACAACACGGCGACCTTCACCACCAACACTAGCGGGGCCACTGGCTCCAACTCGAAGACGGTTGAACTCTGCGTGGGCGCCGACTTACAGGTAAGCAAGACCGCCACCCCCTCCTTCACTCGCACCTATACCTGGGACATCAGCAAGGCCGCTGATAAGCCCCTGGCGCAGCAGATTGGCGGCTCGGCCACCTTCAACTACACGGTGAGGGCGTGGCAGACCGGGTTCACCGATAGCGGTTGGGCGCTGAAGGGCACGATCACGGTTACGAACCCGAACGACTGGGAGCCGATCACCGCCGACATTACCGACGCCGCAGACGTGGGCGGCGGCGTGAGCTGCACCGTCACCGACGGCACAGGCGTGGTCATCCCGGAGGGAGGCATCATAACTCGGGATTACAGCTGCACATTCACCGGCCAGCCGACGTACACCGGCACCAACACCGCCACGGCCACGTGGGACGCTGGCACCTCCTTTACGACGGACGGCAGCGCCAGCGGCGCTGCACCCGTCAACTTCACCAACCCAACCACGGTGAATAAGAGCATTCACGTCACCGACAGCTACGCAGGCACTCTCGGCACGCTGACGGCGACCGACGCATCGCCCTTCGCCAGCGCGACCTACACCTACTCGCGCACGGTGTCGGTGCCGACCTGGGACTGTGTGACCTACCCGAACACGGCCACGATCACTGAGACCGGCCTGTCGGCCAGCCAGAGCGTGAAGGTCTGCGGCCCGGCCAAGACCGGTGCGCTGACCATCGGCTTCTGGAAGACGACCAACGGACAGAACCTGATCACAACCTACTGTCAGAACCCAGCGCTTGCCAACTACCTGAAGGGTCTAGGTAACGGCGACGGCCCGTTCATCAACGCACCAACGACCAGCTGCAAAGCCCTGGCCAACTACGTCTCCAGCATCCTCACCGGCGCCACGGCGACCAACATGAACACAATGCTGAAGGCGCAGATGCTGGGCACTGCACTGGATCTCTGGTTCAGCGGCCCCGGCTGGACTTCGACGACACTCAGCAAGATCAAGCCGCCGTCCAACTTCCTGTTGCACAACAGCCTAGACGCCTTCAACATGGACACCACGGCGATCTGCCCCATGGTCGATAACTCCTCTACCGGCACGGCGGCCTGCCAGAACAACACGCCCTCCACCGACGCGAAGAAATCCGGCGCGGTGCCCAGCTCGGCGATGACCATGCAGGCGATCCTCAATTTCGCCGCGACGACCTCGTATCCATTCAGCAACGGCATCTGGTACGGCATCGATCGGACGAAGCAGGAGATCCTGAAGAACATCTTCGACCAGGTCAACAACCAGATCGCCTTCGCCGCCCAGTAGGCATCTCGGGAGACCCTAGCGTGGGCGAAAAGCCCAGCGCACCACAGCACAAGCGCCTATCGCGGCCCAGAACCCACTCGCGCGCCTGGCGCGCGAGTGGGTTCTGGGCGTGCATGGGATCATCGATTATCGCGATCGATGTCGGGCGCAGCGACACAGGAAGCGACCGGATGGATCATGTGCGAGCGCATGATCCTATACAGCCCCAGTGGGTTGCTATCCGGCGGGCGCGTCAGTAGTCAGCGTTCTTGCTATGCTCGGAACCGTCTGGGAATGGACAACTGATGTCTGTACGCCGGAATCAGGATCAATTCAATGGCGCATACGTGGTGATCAGCGAGCGACACCAGCCAGTTCTGCTTTCCTGTCCGACGAGCCGCTCAGGCGTATCAGCACTTAGACAAGGCTTCAGCGTACGTTACAGTTCAGGCAATTGCACTGCATCAGGATGCGGTATTTCTGTTCCCTGTTCTCTGTTCCCTGTAACCTTGTCTTACGATCATGGGCTGCATAGGCTGCTCCTTACGGTGTGGCGTGTGCGAGATAATATCCTGTGCGAGGGCCTCGTGCGCATAAGCGTGTTGCTGGCGCGCCTGCCGCACCTTTTGCGCGAATACGTTCTGGTAATGCGGGGCATTGATCGCAGATGTACGATTCGGCGACCAGATTCCATCTCCGCAAAGCTTGAGGGATGCGCGGCGCCGCACGCTACCTCGGCGCGACCAAGGCCGCGATCCACGACCATCGGAGGTCGCACCATGTCTCGCCTTCCCACGCTGGTTGTCACGCTCACCGCCCTGTTCGCCTTCACGCTGATGTCCCCGTACACACCTGCTGCTAACCGTGAGACCTCGCCGGCGCATGCCGCTGCGGCACTGGCGAACCGCGTCTACCTGCCAGTGATCCAGGTGTCGGGGGCCGTGCTGGTCTGGACCGAGAGCACCGCGAATAAAGTTCAGCCCACCACGGCGGCCGGGTCGGGCCGCAGCATTGTGCTGGAAGGCGCGCGCAACTCCTACGAGGCCGCGCAGATTATTGTCACCGCAAACCAGGCGCTCGCGGGCGTCACCATGAGCACCAGCCCGCTAAGCGATGGCGCGGGGCATACCCTCTCCGCCGACCACCTGACCTTCTTCCGCGAAGCCGTCATCGACTTCGCCAACGTTAGCGTCACCGCGCACGGCAACCTGGAGGTACCCCAGCACTCACCCAGCGGCGACTCCCGTATCCCCGACCCACTCATCCCTTTTGTCGATCCCTACACAACCTCGACGCGCGCGGTGGGCGCGCCCTTCAGCGTGGCGTCCGGCCTCAACCAGCCTGTGTGGGTCGATGTCTTCATCCCCACAGACACCGTAGCGGGCGTGTACCAGGGCGTGATCACGGTTAGCGTCAGCGGCCAATCGCCCATCCCCGTCCCGCTGACGCTGACCGTGTGGAATCTGATCCTGCCGGACATGAACACAATCAGCACCTACTTCGGCATGCACACCGAGCCGGGGCTGTGCGACTATCACGCCGGGCTAGCGGGCGCGGGCAGCACCACATCGAGCTGTTGGGTTGACTGGACGCCGCGCGCGCGCACGGTGGTGAAGCGCTACGAAGAGCTGGCCCACGCGAGCCGGATCGACTCCTGGCCCAACTTCGTGCCCAGCCAGAGCAACGGCTGCGCTCCGCCCACCAGCTGGAGCGCGTATGACGACGCGCTGCGGCCCTACCTGGACGGGACGTACTGGAGCAACGGCGTGCCATCGAGCTGGTTCCCCACGCCCTTCTCACCCGGCACCGACTGGGGGCCGCAGACCTGCACCCAGGCGCAGTACACCGCCCTCGCCGCCGCCTGGGCCAGCCATCTCCAGACAAACGGCTGGCTCAGCCGCGCGCTGGCCTACGCCTACGATGAGCCGCCGCCCTCGGCCTTTCCCGCCATCGCCGAGCACGCGCAGTGGATGCAGGCCGGTAACCCGGCATGGAAGGCGCGGATCATGGACACCATCGCCCCCACGGCAAGCAACATTGCCACGCTTGGCCCGGCCCTGGGCATCTACACCGTGTGCATCAGCTGCTATGGCCCGTGGTGGAACGGCGCGACGACCGCCACCACGCCCTACGGGCGCGCCGAGTGGCCGGGGCTGTTCGCGAATCAGACCCAGCTCTGGTTCTATGAGAGCAACGCGCAGGGCATGCCTTACCCCACTTTCGCCACCAATACGCTGCTCGGATTTGAGCCGCGGATCATGCTGTGGGGCGCGTGGTATGAGCAGGCGACTGGCTTCCTGCTGTGGGACACGACCTACTGGACCAAGGATCAGCCCTGGGGGCCAAACAGCACGTGGAGCAAGACGGGCGACGGAGTCCTGATGTACCCAGGCAACCACGACGGGATGCTGGCACCGGTCGGCTCGCCCGCTGACGTGGCAATCGACGGGCCGATACCCTCCTACCGGCTCAAAGTTGTGCGGGACGGCCTGCAAGATTGGGCGCTGTTCAAGCTCGCTGAGCAGCGCGGGCTAGCCGCCTACGCCCGCGCCCAGGTGGCGCAGGTTTATGGGCAGATGGGCGGCTGCACCTGGCAAGGCTGTCCCCCGCCGGTGAACGGCCACTTCTTCTGGCGCGCGGATGGCGCGACCATGCAGCAGGTTCGACACGACATTGCGCAAGCGATCATGAGCGCCCCGTGAGCCACAGCGACTACGACACGCGCTCGCTGTTAAATGTCAACTAGATCTTCCGACCGGCGACAACTAGACTTGCCGGTTTA
>JBAXES010000239.1:0-6482 GCA_037140315.1 Chloroflexales bacterium | reverse complement strand
GCCGCCGAGCTGCTCGGCGGCGTACTGACGGAGCAGTTCGTGGACCGTGTAGCGGTTCTGGATGTGGTCGTGCTTGAGGAGCGCGTGGCAGTGCGGACAAACAGTTGCACGGCGCTGTAGCTCACCACATCGGGGTGATCGTCCCTCGGGGGGAGATCCAGCCCGGCGAGGGCCATGAGCTGCTCGACGTGGAGCAGCAGCCGCTCGCGGCAGGTGATGACGAGGGCCACGCCCGGCGCCATCTCGACGATCTCAAGCAGCAGCTGGAGATCCTCCCCGGCCTGCTCGTAGTTGTCGAGGATGAGCAGCAGCCGTTTATTGCGGAGGTAGTCGAGCAGCTGGCGGCGCTGCGTGCGCGGCCCGGGCTCAAGCGCGATCCCCAGGGTCCCCGCCAGAGCCGATGTGAGCTGCGCGGTCGAGCTCATCCCGGCGAGGGCCGCGAAGTAGATCCCGTCGGCGCGGCGACTGGCCAGAGCGGGTGAGGGGCGACGCAGATCCACCTCGATCTTGTGGATGGTGTTAGCGGTGCAGCCCGCACGCCGACCGATAAAGTTGCGGGCCTTGCGCAGCCTGCGCAGGAGATACCCGAATGAGGGCGTGTTCTCCGCAGCCGGGCGATCATCGTTGATGCCGCTGCTGTCCATATATTTGTCCTAGAAACTATGACCAGCCTATGCGCCACTCGTGATGTAATAGGTGGAGACAAGTTTCCTGACACATGACAGAAAGGGGGCTGCGATCGCCCCGCTGGCCGAGATCACATTGCGGAGCGGGCCGCATCCTAATGCAGTGCAATTGCCTGAACGGTAACGTACGCTGAAACCTTGCCGGAGAGCAAAACTCACCCGGTCACCCTGAGCGCAGCGAAGCATCTTCCAGCCCCGTGGATGGGAAGACCCTTCGCTACGCTCAGGGTGACATGGGGCGGGATATTCAAGGTGACAGGGCGACGTTTGCGGTATTGCCCTAAAACTATTCTTGGGCCTGTACGCTGGCGACGCGCACGCGGGCGGCGCCGGCGGCGCGCAGGGCGGCGGCGATCTCATCCTGCGCGCCGATCGGGGCCAGGGCGATCATCACGCCGCCCCAGCCGGCGCCGGAGAGCTTGGCCCCCAGGGCGCCGGCCGCGCGGGCGACGCCGATCAGCTGCTCAAGGTCGGGCGAGGAGACGCCGATCTGGGCGAGGAGCCGCTGGTTGGCGTCGAGGATCGCGCCGAGGGCGGCCAGATCCCCGGCGGCCAGGGCGTCGCGCGCGCGGGCCACCAGCTCGCCCACGGCGTCGAACAGCGCCTCGTAGGCTGGCGGGTCGGCCTGCCAGCGCTCGCGCACGCTGCCCACGGGCATGTGGGTGGCGCTGCGCACGCCGGTGTCGCCCACCACCAGGGTCAGGGGCGCGCCGATGGCGACCGGCGCGATCAGCGGCGACGCGGGCGGGCGGCGCTGGAACCAGATCGCCTGCTCGTAGGCGATCACGGTGTTGTCGATACCGCTGGGCGTGCCGTGGTAGCGGCCCTCGCTGGCGTAGACGAGGGCCGAGACCTCGGCGGGCGGCAGCTCGCGCCCGGCCTGCGCGGCCAGTGCGCGCACCAGGGCCGCGCCGATCGCCGCGCCGCTGCCCATGCCCCCGGCGATGGGGATGTCTGAGCAGAGGCTGAGCGTCATGTCGGGCGCGGGGATGTCGAGGTGGGCCAGGGCGGCGGCAGCCAGCTCGCTCAGCGGGTTGTGCGGGTCGTCGGCGAGGCCCCAGGATGCGCCGAGGTCAGGCGCGACAAAGCGCAGCCCCGTGCCCGGCGGGCCTGGCCGCGCCTCGGCGTAGGCTCGCACGTCGCCCAGCGGCAGGGCGATTGCTGGGCGGTTGTAGACCACGGCGTGCTCGCCGCAGAGGATGAGCTTGGCGGGGGCTGAGGTCTGGATCATGGCTGGTGTCACATGTACAGGGCGGTTATCAGACGCACTATGACGGCTGGCGGCTATGGTACCACAGCTGACGGGCATTATGGTATCATCTGCCCTGGCCCCGTGACGGCTCAGTGAGAGGTTTTGGAACGATGCGACGCAACCATCTCAGCAAGGCCCGGCGACATGCGCGGCCGTGACGGCTCAGTGAGAGGTTTTGGAACGATGCGACTCTCGAAGTGGCGCTAC
This sequence comes from Chloroflexales bacterium, assembly GCA_037140315.1. GTDB lineage: Bacteria > Chloroflexota > Chloroflexia > Chloroflexales > Chloroflexaceae > Oscillochloris. The sequence goes on along the minus strand of JBAXES010000239.1, from coordinate 4,337 downwards.
TACGCGCGCTCGATCCCGCTGATGCTGCGGGGGATCAGCAACTGGACGAGCATCCCCCTGGCCCTGGCGACGGGGCGGGGCCGGGTGGTGCGGCTCGCCGACCTGGCCTTCCTCTACCGCGACCCGATGGATGTATGGACGATTAAGGAGACATGCCTGGACGACCACTACCGCCTGGCCGGTCGGCGCGTGCGCGACGGCGACGTGGTGATCGATATCGGGGCGGGGCTGGGCGACTTCGCGGTGATGGCGGCGCGGCGGCACCCGCGGGCGCGCGTGCTGGCCTTCGAGCCATTCCCCGTGTCGGCAGACCTATGCCGGCGCAATGTGCGGCTTAACGCTGCGGCGAACGTTCAGGTGATCGAGTCCGCCGTGGGACAGGGCAGCGGGGCGATTGGCCTCGACATCAGCTCGCCAGAGTCGGTACAATATAGTACGGTGAGCGGGGCGGCCGGGCAGAGCGCGCTGCTGGTGAAGACACAGGGCCTGGCCGAGGTCTTTGCGCAGCACGCGGTCGAGCGCTGCGCCATGCTGAAGCTCGACTGCGAGGGCGCGGAGTTTGAGATCCTGCTGACGCTGGACCGGGCCATCCTCGACCGGATCGACAGCATCAGCATGGAGTACCACGACGGCGTGACCTCGGCGAGCCACCGCGAGCTTGAGTCCGCCCTGGCCGGCGCGGGGTTCGTGGTGACCCGCGTGGCCAACCCCGTCCACACGAGCCTGGGGTACCTTCACGCCGACCGAAGAATTGTGTAGGGGGAGAGCTTGGCAGGGCGAAGCCCTCCCAAACCCTCCCGATAGCAGCAGCGGGATTATCTATAACAGTGCAGGCACAACGAACGCTGAGCAGCCGGCATCTCGCGTGGGTTCTCAAGGGTGCCTTCGTCCTGCTCTTCATCTACTTTCTGACGCGCGCCAACCTTCACACCATCCTGGCGAGCCTGATCGCGGCGGCCCCGTGGCCGCTGATCCTGTCGCTGCTGATCTTGCCGCCCTTTGTCTGGGCCAAGTCGGTGCGCTGGGGCGTGATCCTGCGCAGCATGGGGGTGCGGCCGCCCTCAGACTGGCGGCTGAGCATCTACTACACGATCGGCCTGTTTCTGGGCGGGGTGACGCCCGGCCAGTTCGGCGACATCGCCAAGGGCTGGTATCTCCAGGCCGACGCCGTGCCGCTCCAGACGGCGATGACCAGCGTGGTGGTGGATCGGGTTTGCGACATGCTGATCATGGCCCTGCTGGGCATAGCCGCCCTGACCGACTACGTGGGGCTCGTCTCGCCGGAGTTGCTGCTGGGCGCGCAGGTGGGCACGGTGGCCCTGGCCCTGGCCTCGGGGCTGCTGATCTCAGAGCGCTTCCGGCACTGGCTGGCCATGATCGCCGACAGCGGCCCGCTGCGGCGGCTGCGCCTCGGGCGTCTGCTTGACTTCCAGTTCTCGCTGATCAGCGGCGCGCTGCTGCCGCTGCTGGCCTACACGCTGCTGTCGATCGGGCTGAACCTGCTGCGCGGCTGGCTGCTGTTTATGGCCCTGGGCCTGAACGTCCCGCTCTTCTCGGTGTTCGCGGTGATCACCCTGATCGCGATCTTCCAGGTGCTGCCGGTGAGCATCGCCGGCTTCGGGGTGCGCGAGGCCCTGCTGGTGATCACGCTCCAGCGCTACAACTACCCGATCGAGAGCGCCCTCTCGCTCTCGCTGCTGCTGCTGCTGCTCAATATCCAGCAGATCGTCGTCGGCTTCCTCGTCTCGCTCTTCTTTCCCGTCCGGGCGGAGAACTCATAAATGTATACCACAGACACCCCCGACTTTCTGCGGGCCTACCTGCAGGAGCTGCCGCTGCACCGGGCGATTGTGCGGGCCATGGAGGCCCGGCTCTATCGTATGTACGCCGGCCATCTGCGCGAGCCCATCCTCGACGTCGGCTCGGGCGACGGCTCATTCGCCCAAGTGGTGCTGCCGCGCGCCGAGATCTACGGGATCGACCCGCTGCGCGCCGACACGCGCGAGGCGGTGTCGCGTAGCGCCTACACGGGCCTGAGCGTGGCCAGCGGCGCGGCCATCCCCTTCCGCGACGGGGCCTTCTCCAGCGTGATCTGCAACTGCGTGCTTGAGCACGTGATACCGCTGGGCGAGACGCTCGCCGAGATCGGCCGGGTCACCTCGCGCGGGGGCATGTTCATCGCCACGGTGGTGACGGATCGTTTCTCGAAGAGCTTGCTCGGCCACCAGATCCTGAGCGCCGTCGGCCTGCCGGGCACGATCTATAGCGACTGGCTCAACAACAAGGCCAACCACCACAACCTGCTCTCGCGGGAGGGCTGGGCGGCGGCGATGAGCCGGGTGGGCTTCGACGTGGTCGAGCAGATCCCCTACCTGGGCGGTCGCACGATGCAGATCTTCGACTTTGGCCACTACTGGGCGCTGCCGAACCTGGCGGCGCACCGGCTGACCGGGCGCTGGCACCTGTCCGATACGCTCAACAGCAACCGGGTGTGGGAGGGGGCGCTGCGCGTGGCCTACGAGCAGGCTGTGGATGCGGAGGGCACATGCCTCTTCCTGCTCTGTCGGAAAAAGTAGGCTGCCGCCTAGCGCTTGGGGGCCTGCGGCCCCCAGAAAACCACATATTTTATGGTGAGGGTGTGGGAGCAGCGAAGCCGCTCCCACGATATACTGATTGTGTTGCGGCGCGGCGTAGCCGCGCCGCAACACAATCGTGCAGCATGTGCATGCCAGCCAAATATGTGGGTTCTTAGGGCGCCAGCCCTGTTGCAGCAGCCGTGATGGCTTGGAGGGTGTGCCTCTGTGGAGAGCAAAGCGTCCCCCCCCGCCCGCGCACGTGGGCCACGTCGCACGGCGGCTGTCTGGGCCATCCTGATCGCGATCCTGCTGGTCGGGGCCTACTTTCGCACCCTCAGCCTGACGAGCTGGGATGACGGCACGGGCCAGCACCCCGACGAGCGCTTCTTTACGGATGTAGCCTCGAATGTGCGTCTGCCCGCAAGCCTGGGCGAGCTGTACGACTCGGCGCGCTCGCCGCTGAACCCGCGCAGCTATGTCCAGTACCCCATGTTCGTCTACGGGCCGTTCCCGATCTACGCGACCCGCCTGGCGGCCGCCGCGCTGACGCCGAACGGCGCGCTGCCCGAGCAGGTGCCGAGCATCAGCGGGCCGCCGCGCATGGGGGCCGACCCGAGCGCCCCCGGAGAGGTGCGCACCGACTTCGGCCCGCTGGTGCCCAACCCCGAGCGGGCGCTGCCGAAGAGCGCGGCGCTGATCGCGCTGCTCAACCCCGCCGGCGTGAACCTGACCAGCTACGGCGAGATTGTGAGGGTCGGCCGCGCGCTGGCTATGCTGTTCGACCTCGGCTCGATCCTGATGGTCTTCCTGATCGCCCGGCGCCTCTTCGACGCGCGGGTGGGGCTGCTGTCCGCCGCGCTCTCGGCCCTGGCGGTGATGCAGATCCAGCAGAGCCACTTCTTCGTCGACCCGATCTTCTCGACCTTCTTCGCCCTACTGGCGCTCTACTGGGCCATACGGGCGGCCCAGGGCGGCGGGGCGTGGGGCTACGCGGCCCTGGGCCTGAGCATCGGCGCGGCGATGGCCAACCGGATCACCCTGGCGACCCTGGGGCTGGCGGCGATCATTGCCGCCATCCTCGCGGCCCTGCACTATGTCCGAAGCTCACCTCAGGGCATTCAACCTTCAACCTTCAACCTTCAACCTTTTTTCGACCGCCTCCTGACCCGCGAGCTGCCGCGGCTGATGCTGGCGGGGGCGCTGACGCTGCTGGCCTTCCGGGCCATGTCGCCCGACTCGTTCAGCGGCTCGCTGCCGAGCTCGCCGGAGATGGTCGGCCCGCGGATCATCGACGCCGGCCTGCTGCAGGGCAAGGGCTTCCTCGACTTCCGGCCCGACCCGCGCTTCATCGCCAACCTGGGCACGGTGCGCAGCCTGGTGAGCGGCGAGTACGACTTCCCGCCGGGGCAGCAGTGGGTTGGCCGGCCCGAGTACAGCTTCCCCTGGGCGAACATGGTGATCTGGGGCATGGGGCCGGCGCTGGGGATCGCCGCGTGGGCGGGGTGGCTGATCTTTGCGATTGCGAATTTGCGATTGCGGATTGCCGATTGGCGACTGCGCATGTCCGGCAATCTCCAATCTGCAATCTCCAATCTGCAACCCTCAGCGGCGTGGGTACTCTTCGTGTGGGTGGGCTTCTACTTCGGCTGGCAGGGCGCGCAGTTCGCGATCACCATGCGTTACCTGCTACCGATCTACGGGGCGCTGATCATTTTTGCGGCGTGGCTGCTGGTGGAGCTGTGGGACATTGGGGGTTGGGGG
>JBAXES010000238.1:0-6495 GCA_037140315.1 Chloroflexales bacterium | reverse complement strand
CGACTCCTCCTCGCTCTCACGTCGCCCGGGCGACGTGAGAGCGAGGAGGAGTCGGTGTTCATGAGCGAGGCCGAGGAGATGGCCCTGCTGCGCATACCAGACTCCCGCCCGCTCTTGATCGCGACCGTCTATGAGGCAGAGCAAGATACAAACATGAGCTTCGGCCCGCGCCTGCGCAGCGAGCGCCTGCGCCGCCACCTCACCATGGTGCAGGTCGAGAACGAGCTGAAGATCCGCATGTCCTACCTGCAGGCCCTTGAGGACGAGAAGTACACCCTGCTGCCCCGCGGCCCCGTCGCCCTCCAGATGGTGCGCAGCTACGTGACCTTCCTCGGCATCGACCCTGAGCCGGTCGTCGAGGAGTTCCGCACCCAGCACTACGTCGAGCAGTACGACCCGCTGCCCGCCCTCGGCGGCTCGCAGATCGCGCGCAGCCTGCCGGCCTGGCTGATCTGGGTCGTCGCGGTAGTCCTGGCGCTCGCCGTAGCCGTGGGCGGCATCCTCCTCTTCGACCCGAGCTTCTTCGAGAACCTCCTGGGGCAGATCCTCAGCATATTCCCGTAGGAGCCCCCCCGGCAGGGCGCGGGGGCGGCCTCGCAGCCCTAGCGCTGTCTCGTGGGGGCATCGCGCAGGAGATCACGGGCCGCGTCGGCGTCGCTGCGGATCTGGGCGACGAGGGCGTCGATCCCGGAGAACTTCTGCTCGCCGCGCAGGCGGTGAAAGAACTCGAGCGACAGTGACCTCCCATACAGGTCGCCGCTCCAGTCGAGCAGGTGGGCCTCCACCGTGCGGCGCAGGCCGTCGAATGTGGGCCGCACGCCCACATTCGTCACCGCCGGCAGGGCGACGCCGTCCAGAGTGGCGCGGCAGGCATAGACGCCGTCGGCGGGCAGCACGTGGTTCGGGCGCATCTGTATATTGGCGGTGGGGAAGCCGATCACGCGCCCGCGCTGATCGCCCTTAACCACCACGCCCCGCAGGCCGAAGGGCCGGTCGAGCAGGGCCGCAGCGCCGGCCACATCGCCAGCGGCGAGCAGGTCGCGCACCCGCGAGGCGCTCACCGGCTGGCCGCCCACGAGCAGCTTGGCCACAGCACCCACGGCGAACCCCAGGTCACGGCCGATCACCATCAGGCTGGGCACATCGCCCGCGCGCCCGCGGCCCATCGCGAAGCCCTCGCCAACCCAGAGCTCGCGCAGGGGCAGGGCGGCGCAGATCTGGGCCATATAGGCGTTGGCACCGGTAGACTTCGTCGCCTGGGTGAACGGCGCGACGATCAGCAGATCGGGGCCGAGGGCGGCAATCAGATCGGTCTTCTCCTCAAGGCTCGTGAGCAGCTGCGGCGGCTGATCGGGGCGCAGCACCACATTCGGGTGCGGCTCCCAGGTGAGCACGGCGCTGAGAAAGCCAAGCTCGCGGGCGCGGCCCAGGGCCGTGCCGATCAGCTGGCGGTGCCCGAGATGCAGCCCATCGAACTTACCCATGGTGAGCACGGCGGGCCGCTGCGCGATTCCCGGCGCGAGGGAGCGGACAATTTCCACGGCGCAACTTCTCCAATTCCAGGGAAGGCCTGAGCGGTGAGTGGCAGTGTACCACAGGATGCACGGGAGATAGAACCTACTCGCGCAGCAGCCGCTGGAGCTCGTGCAGCTTGTTCAGCGCGTCCAGGGGCGTCAGATCATTAATATTCAGTCGGCGCAGGTACTCCACCACCGGGCTCGGTGCCAGATCGAACAGGGAGAGCTGGGGGGAAGGATGAGGGATGAAGGATGAGGGATGAAGAGGCGTTGCTGCGGCGCTCGTTGTCGCCGATGGAACGCCCTGCTCCTGGGCCTCATCCTTCATCCTTTTGCCTTCATCCTTCTGCTCATCCTTCACCCTTCTACCTTCATCTCGCTGCCCCTCCAGCTCGGCCAGCAGCTCGCTGGCCCGGCGGATCACCGAGCGGGGGATGCCGGCCAGCTCGGCCACGTGGATGCCGTAGGAGCGGTCGGCGCTGCCGGCGCGCAGCTCGTGCAGGAAGACCACGCTGTCGCCCTGCTCGACGGCGGCCATGTGCAGGTTGCGCACCCGCGCCAGCGGCCCCTCCAGCGCGGTCAGTTCGTGGTAGTGGGTGGCGAAGAGCGTGCGGCACCGCAGCCTGGGCTCGTTGTGGATGTACTCGACCACGGCGCGGGCGATCGCCATGCCGTCGTAGGTGCTGGTGCCGCGGCCGACCTCGTCGAGGATGATCAGGCTGCGCCGGCTGCTCTGCACCAGTAGCGCGGCCGTCTCGGTCATCTCGACCATAAAGGTGCTCTGGCCGGTGGCGATGTCGTCCTGAGCGCCGATGCGGGTGAAGATCCGGTCCACCAGGCCGACCTCGGCGGACTCGGCGGGCACGAACGAGCCGATCTGGGCCATGAGCACGATCAGGGCCACCTGGCGCATCACCGTGCTCTTGCCAGACATGTTTGGCCCGGTGATGATCAGCAGCTGGGCGTCGTCGGTGTCGATAACAGTGTTATTGGCGACAAACGTCTCGGGGATCATCTGCTCAACCACCGGGTGTCGCCCGCCGACGATGCGCAGGCGGGTGCTGTCGCTCAGCGCGGGCCGGCCGTAGCGCCCGCGCACGGCGGCCTCGGCCAGGGCGGCCGCCACATCGAGCTGGGCCAGCACGCGGGCCACGCCGCGCAGCCGGTCGCCGTGACGGCCTAGCTCCTCGCAGAGCCGGGCGAAGGCCTCGCGCTCCATCTCTACCAGCTGGAGCTTGGCCCGGTCGATCACCTGCTCGTACTCTTTCAGCTCCTCGGTGATATAGCGCTCGGCCCCCACGAGGGTCTGCTTGCGCTCGTAGTCCTTGGGGATGAGCTTCTCGTCGGTGGTGCGCGAGAGCTCGATGTAGTAGCCAAAAACACTGTTATAGCCCACCTTGAGCGACTTGATCCCGGTGCGCTCGCGCTCGCGGCCCTCCAGCCGGTCGATATAGTCCTGGGCGTGGCGGCTGGCCCGCACCAGGGCGTCGATGCGCGGCTCGAAGCCGGGGCGGATCACACGGCGCGGGCGCTCGCCGCCCTCCTCGGCCGAGCGCAGGTAGTTCGAGGCCCCCAGCAGGGCCGGCGGGTCGTCGTCGAGGGCGCGCTCAAGCAGCGCGGCGATGTCGGCGCAAGGGTCGAGGGTGGGGCTGAGTGTTGAATGTTGAATGTTGAATTGCTGGTTGGTGGTTGGTGGTTTATCCTCGCCGAACAGGTCGTCCTCATCATCGCCCGCCTGTTCCGTGTTCCCTGTTCCCTGTTCCCTGTTCCCTATCCCCTCCCCCGGCACCAGCTCGCCCAGGGCATCGCCCACGGCGGCGGCCACGGCGGGCAGGGCGCGCAGGGCGGCCCGCAGCTGCACCAGGTCACGCGGGGTGGCCACCGTGGTGCCCTGAGCCACGCGGTTGACGGCGCGCTCCATGTCGCCCACCTCGCCGAGGGCCTGGCGCAGCTCGGCGCGCATGAGCGTCTCGTCCACACAGCGGGCCACGGCGGACTGGCGGGCCTGGAGGGACTCCAGCTCAAGCAGGGGCTGGGCGATCCAGCGGCGCAGCAGGCGCGCGCCCATGGGCGTGCGAGTGCGGTCGAGGATGTGGACCAGGGCCGTCTTGCCGCCCGAGGAGGTGCTCTCCAGCAGCTCCAGGTTCCGCCGGGTCTGCGGGTCGAGAAACATGAAGCTGCCGGTGGTGTAGACTCGCAGGCTGCTGAGCTGGGCCGCCTGGTGGCGCTGGGTCTGGTGGACGTACTGGAGCAGGGCGCCGGCGGCGCGCGTGGCCAGGGGCCGGCCATCGAGGCCGAAGGCAGACAGCGCGTGGACGCGCAGCTGGCGCAGCAGCGTCTCCTGGGCGGTCTGGGCGTCCCAGCGCCAGGTGGGCCATGCCGTCACGTGGCCCTTGGCCCAGCGGGCGTCGCTGGCCTGGTCGAGGCGGCGGGCGACCCGCTCGTGGGGCAGCAGCAGGTCGCGCTCGCCCTTGGTCATCGGGGCCAGGTCCTGGGTGAGCTGGGCCTCGGCGGGGGCCAGCTCGGGCAGGCGTAGGCGCGCATCGTCGGGGACGAGCACCTCGGCCACCTGGAGGCGCGCGAGCTCGCCGTGGAGCTGGGCGGCGGCCCGCTCGCCGCTGAACTCGATCGCCGCGAACTCGCCGGTGCTCAGGTCGGCGTAGGCCAGGCCGATCCGCTCGCCCTCGACGAGCGCGGCGGCCAGGTAGTTATTGGCCGTGGTGGTGAGCATCGAGGGGTCGACGACCGTGCCGGGGGTGATCACGCGGACGATCTCGCGGTGGACCATCTTGCGCTCAAGGTCGCCGGGGGCCGTCTGCTGGATGCCGCCGGCGAAGACCGACTTCGGGCGGGTGTCGCTGCGCGAGGACTCGGTCTCGCTGAGCTGCTCGGCGATCGCCACCCGGTAGCCGCGGCCCACCAGGTCGTTCACGTAGCGCTCGACGGCGTGGTAGGGCATGCCGGCCATTGGCGCAAAGAGCTTCTGCTGATCTTTCGGCAGGCTCTTATCGACGGCGAAGTCCTTGCGGGTGAGCGTGACATCGAGCAGCTCGGCGATCAGCTTGGCGTCATCGTCAAACGTCTCGTAGAAGTCGCCGAAGCGAAAGAGCAGGATCGCGTCGGCGGCCTCGGCCTTCAGCTTGCGGTACTGACGATACCACTGGTGGATCTCTACCTTCGCCATCGGACACGCTCCGGGTTTCTGTTATCAGGGCTGCCGCCCTAAAAACCTACATATCGTTGGCTGAGCCAGCGAAGCTGGCACGTTCAGCCAACGATATGATTATGAAGGGCGCGCAGCGCGCCGGCGACAAGCTCGTCTGGGCCAAGGCCAGCCGTATCGAGCAGCATATCCGCAACCGCGCGATAGATATCCGCGCGGGCGGCGCGCAGGGCGGCCAGGCGGGCGGCGGGGGAGTCGGCCAGCAGCGGGCGGCCCTCGTCGTGGGCGGCCAAGCGGGCGAGGATCACCGCGTCGGGCGCATCGAGCCAGATCACCGTCGCCCGCGGGCGCAGCAGGTCGCGGTTCGCGGGGCGCAGGACGGCCCCGCCGCCGGTGGCGACCACCGCCGGCGGGCCGGCGAGCGCCTCAGCCAGGGCGGCCGACTCCAGGTCGCGGAAGGGCGCCTCGCCCAGCTCGGCGAAGATCGCGGCCACCGGCCGCCCCTGCGCGCCGACGATCATCGCATCCGTATCGAGCAGGGGCCAGCCCAGCGCCTCAGCCAGCGCCCGCCCCAGGGTCGACTTGCCCGTGCCGCTCAGCCCGACCAGCGCCAACGCACGCGCGCCCTCACCCACAGTGTGCCCCCCAGGCATAGCCGATAGCCGATAGCCGATAGCCGAGATTGTAGCACAAGACCGGGCCGGCCCATACGCCGCCCACGGCATGCATGCTGCATGGCCCGATGAATAGTCCGACATCGAATAGGCGGTCGGCAGCAGGCTAATCTTCATCATCCGCCCGTACTATAAGGTCTCATAGCGGATGACGGGAGCTGAGATAGGGCAGCACCGATAGCAGCGGACGGGGCGAGCGAGGTGAGCGGAGAGGGAGCCGCTGGCGACGCTCGCACCTGCCGGAGCCATTTTCGCCGCCCGCTGATGTGTGCAGCGCCGCTCGTGGCTGGCAGGCTGGCAGATGGCAGCGGTACCAACAAAGCAAGGCCGATGAATATCCTGTTACTCACGTATACCGTACCATTACCGCCACATAGTGGGCCAAAGGTCAAGACCTACCATCTGCTCAAGCACCTCGCCGAGCGTCACCGGATCACGCTGGTGAGCTTCACGCGCTCGGGGGGGCGCGAGTCGGATATGGCCGATCTGCGCCAGCGCTGCGCGGCCGTCCACACCGTGCCCATCACAGGAGGGCATGAGCGCGACTGTCAGTCTTTCGCCATAAGCCTGCTCAGCGGTCAGCCCCAGATCGTCGAGCGCGGCTCTAGCGCCGCCATGCACGCCCTCCTGGCCCGCCTCGTCGCCGAGGCCGAGGCCGCCGGCGAGCCCTTCGACCTTGTCCACGCAGACCAGCTGCACATGGCGCCCTACGCCGAGCCCCTGCCCCTGCCACGCCTGCTCGACCAGCACAACGCGGTCTACCGGGTCTTCGAGTCGCTGGCGGGCCAGCAGAGCTGGCCACAGCGCTGGCTGACCCGCCGCAAGGCGACGCTGGTGCGCGGCCACGAGGGCCGGCTCTGCAGCTCATTTGAGGCGGTGACCACCGTCGATGACGAGGATCGCCAGGCGCTGCTGGAGGTGATGTCGCACCCGCGCGAGCTGACAACCATCCCCATCGCCATGGACTACTCGACGATACAGCCGATCAGGCGCGACCCAACATCGCAGGCGGTGCTCAACCTGGCCGCGCCCGGATGGCCGCCGAACGCCGCCGGGGTCCGCTGGTTCGCCCGCAATGTCTACCCCCTGGTGCGCCGGGCCGCCCCGGCGAGCCGGCTGTGCACGCGCGGGCCGCAGCCCG
>JBAXES010000237.1:0-6502 GCA_037140315.1 Chloroflexales bacterium | reverse complement strand
AGTGGGTCACTTGACAAGATCGTGGAAACCTTAACTTGTGAGCTATGGCCTTAGCGTACGAATGATCTCGTACGCATTTGGTAGAGGGAAGTCCAGGGATGGTGGCCCTTCCCGGACAGATCATCGTTGCACCAGTCGCTGAATCACCTCCACCAGGCTTTTTAGCCTGACGGGCTTGGTCAGATACTCATTCGCGCCGGCTGCCAGGCAGCGCTCGCGATCCCCGGGCATGGCCAGGGCGGTCAGCGCGATGATCGGCGTGTGCGCGAACGCGGGCATTGTCCGAAGTCGGCGGGTGGCATCCAACCCATCGATCTCTGGCATCTGGATATCCATCAGGATGAGATCCGGACGAACCTCCTCAGCCAGGGCCAGGGCCTCGCGCCCATTACGCGCCACCGTCAGGTGGTAGCCCCGATCCCGCAAATAGTCGCTGACGGCGATGATATTGATCTCGTTATCCTCGGCCAGCAGGATGCGCGCGGTGCCGCCGGTGGGCACGGCCTGCGGCGCGATGATCGCCACCTCGAGGGGCGCATCCTGCGCCGCTGCGGCCAGGGCCAGCGCCCGCCGCACATCGTCGCGCGAGATGGGCTTGAGCAGATACGCTGCGGCACCGGCGGCTAGCCCCTTCTCTCGCTCGTCCACCACCGAGATGATAATTACCGGGATGCCGCGCAGCCCGGAGGCGGTCTTCAGGCGGGCCAGCACCTCCCAGCCCGACAGGCCCGGGATCTGGAGGTCGAGAAAGATCACATCGGGTCGCAGGTAGGCGATCTCTTCTAGGGAGCCCGCGCCAGCGGGGTAGGTGGTGACATGGATGTTGATCTCGCTCAGGTAGCGGGTGAGCTGCTCACGGGCGACGGGCGAGTCTTCGATCACCAACGCGGAGCGCAGACTCGCCGTGTCCCCTGTGGGTGATGGCCGAGGCGTTAGCACCGCCTCGGCAGAGGCGTAGGGCAGGGCGACGGTGAAGCGGCTGCCCACCCCAGGCGTGCTCTCCACCGCAATGCTGCCGCCGTGGAGTTCAGCGAGATGGCGCACTAGCGCCAGACCTAGTCCGGTACCCTCGTGCTGGCGATTCAGGCGCGAGTCGAGCTGTACGAAGGGCTGGAACAGCTGGGCGAGGCTCTCGGGCGTGATGCCGATGCCCGTGTCCTGCACGGCGAAGCGCACCACCCCTGCTTCCGGGTCGGCGTCGACCTCCAGGCTCACACGGCCGCCCGGCTCGGTGAACTTAACCGCGTTGGTGAGCAGGTTGACCAGAATCTGCTTCAGGCGCTTCGGGTCGACATCCATCTGGGCCAGCTGGTCGTTTAGCTGGAAGGCTAGCTGGAGCTTGCGCTTGATCGCCTGCTCCTTGACGAAGAGCAGGCTGGCCTGGCACATATCGGCGATTCCGACCGTCTCGATCTGCAGGTCCATGCGCCCGGCCTCGACCTTCGAGAGGTCGAGGATGTCGTTGATCAACGCGAGCAGGTGGTGCCCGCTGGTCTCGATATGGCTGACCATTTCCTGCTGATGCGGGTTGAGCGGGCCGCGATACTGCTCCAGCAGGCTCTCGCTCATGCCGAGGATGGCGTTCAGGGGTGTGCGCAGCTCGTGGCTCATGTTGGCCAGGAACTCATCCTTGGCATGCACCGCCCGCCCTAGTTCGATGTTGGCACGGCTAAGGTCGGCCGTGCGCTCGGCAACCCGGCGCGCCAGCGAGTTGCGCTCCGTAACCAGCGCCTCCTCCGCCTGCTGGCGCTCGATGGCCAGGGCCACCTGTGCGGCGACCGAGTTCAGGAACGTCGTGTGCTGCTCCGCGTAGCAGTCACGCGTCTCGTAGTCGAAGACCGCCAGGACACCGATGATGCGCTCGCCGATGGCAAGGGGTGTGCCCATCCATGAGGCTGGCGGCTCGACCCCGCCTTCCACCTCGCCGCGCAGCCGCAGCTCCTCAAACGACTCGGGGCTGAAGATCACGGCGTGGCCGACGCGGCAGACATAGGCGGCACGGCTATGGGCCATGAGGGTCGGGACGAGCGATCGGCCGTGCTTATCCACCGTGTAAACATTATCAACCTCGTCCTTCCCCGGGTGGAGCAGTCGGACGAAGAGATTCTCTGCGGCAATGACTCGCGCCAGGGCCTGCTGCACGAGTCTCAGGAAGGTGTGGATATCCGAACTTGCTGCCGCACCCTGCATAATCTCGAGCAGCGCCTGGCGCTCAAGCTCAGCCCGCTTGCGCTCGGTGATGTCGAGCACTGTCCCTGCCAGTCGCCCAGCTCCCCCGCGCTCACCCGCGACTGCCTGGGCCGTGGCCTCATAGTACCGCGCCTTGTCGAGGGGCGCGTTGCTGCGGTACTCATAGGTCACCCGCTCGCCCGTCCGCAGGGCGCGGTCGGACGCCTCCAGAATGATGGCGCGATCGACAGGGTAGACGCCCGCGAGAAAGGTGTCGAGGGAAGGGGTTCTGGCGACGGGGTCATACTGGAGAATACGGAACAGCTCACGCGACCAGAAGCCCGTGCGGGTGGCGAGATCGAGATCCCAGCTGCCCAGGTGGGCCAGCTCCTGGGCGGTCTCGAGGTTGGCCTGGCTCTGCTGGAACAATTGCTCGGCCCGCGCACGCTCGGTGATGTCGCGGACGATCACCACCGCCTCATCGGTGCTGGCCTGTGTGTCCACGCGGGCCTCGTAGGATCGCTCCTCGCCGCCCATCATGAGTGGATACTCAAACGTCTGGAGCCTGCCGGTCAGAAACGCTGCCCGGAGGGCCTCCAGGGTCGGCGTGCAGACATGCGGGGGCAGCACCGCCGAGATATGCTGGCCAATGAAGGTGGATGGAGGGGCATATAGCGACTGGGTCTCTGGCGCCACGTAGTCCAGAATCACGCCCTCGCGACTCAGGCAGAAGACGAGGTCAGGGATCGACGAGAGCAAGATCTGGCTACGGCGCATGCGCAGGCGGTGCTGGTCTACCTGCGGGCCGGAGTCGGTAATATCGTTCATGGTGGTACCTTGATCAGATGGGGAAGCGGCCTCGTTGCCGTATCCTACCACTATAGTACCGTCGCATCGTTACTTCATCATCTAAAAGAGTATGTCAACTCACGTATACGTCAGGCTGACATAGCTGGACACGCTGATCTCGTGGCGACCCGTGACGGCGACGTTTGTACCGGCGCTCCATGGCATGTGATCGCTCAACCGCCGATGCGACGCGACCGTTGTTGGAGCGAGAGCGATCAGCTGCGCGTACGAAACTACACCCACAACGAGCGGGTACATCCAGCGCCGTAGGGGCGCTTCTTTACGGGATTGAGGAGCGTGGCCCTCGTGTGGCCGGACGTTTGATGGTGCGGGCCGCGTGGCCGTCCGGATCGTCAGTGGGCTGAGCGCTAGTCGCACCTGAAACCGTGAAGGGTAACATTACTCGTGAGGCACGCGCTCGTTGCTCGCCGTGTTGATGCGGCGGTCGATCACGTCGAAAGGAGTCGCAAAGGCGGTTGGCATGCCTATTCTACCACCCGTGCTGCGGGCCGACACCCGTGACCTGCCCGATCTTCCACAGAGGGATGGTCATATGACGATCCCTCTGCGGTCACTAAGGCAGCAGGTGATACGGTATATCTCGCTAGCGGTGAGTCCACAGCTGTAGGTTTGTTGTCACCTTGACAGCAGAACAAACATGCGCTATGCTGCTGTCGTTACGACAGCAGCGGGATGGTCGTATGACCATCCCCTCGCGTATCATTGTGACATCGTTTCTCGTCGATGAGGACACCCATGACCGAATCGTCCCTGCCGCCTGCGGTGCCGCGATGATCGACCCATCCTCCCAGATGCGCCGGATCCGCACCCACCCGAAGCTTCAGCCCGGTCTCGCCAGGTTTCGCATCCCAACCGCCGGCGACCCGCAGCTCTCGCCAAAGGCGTGCCACGCCACCTGCTGGGGGGGTGCTGAAGACACCGTTTCGCGTCGCCCGCTATGAGGATCTCTCCGCCTCTAAGTACCCGGCGGCCATCGCCTTCATCCGCAGCGCCTATCGCCAGCTGACCGGCGAGCACCTCGACCGCCCAGAGCAGAAGCCCCTTGACCTTGGCACGGATGGAGGGTAAGACTATGGATGTGGTAGATCCCATTGACCGTACGGTGGGGCAGCGGATCGCCGCCGCCCGCGAGGCGCACGAGATGAGCCAACGCGCCTTTGCGGTGAAGCTCGGCTGGCCCTACAGCACCCTCGCGAACTACGAGAGCGGGCGACGACGGCTGACCCTTGTTCAGCTCGCCCATATCGCGCGTATGCTCGGACGCTCGCCCGCCTCTTTCCTGGTCGACTCGCCAACCGCAGCGCTGCTCATCGACCGCATCGGCACCGACGAGGAGGTCTCACGCCAGGTCGCTTACTTCCTCGACACCCTCGACGACCCGATCCCCGAGCCGCCCGACTAGCTGTGGCCCTGTCGCAGTGTCTTGGCGCCAAGACACTGCGACACGATGTCGGATCTGTCTTGGCGCCAAGACACCGGCCGATGTCTGAGCTATGACGCCCCGCCGCCGGCCTATGCCCCGGCATGCTAGAGGAAGCCATATGGCACGCATCATCGCCGTCGCCGTCCCTAAGGGCGGCGCGGGCAAGACATCAACCACGCTCAACCTGGGCGCCGCGCTCGCGGCGCGGGGGCAGCGTGTGCTGCTCATCGACTTTGACCCGCAGGGCAACCTGAGCCTCTCGCTGCGCGCCGTGCCAGGTGCCCCCTCGCTCTACTCCACCATCAAGGAGTTTATCGCCACCTGGGAGCCGCACATGGAGCGGGTGATCCAGCCGAGCTCAATCCCTAACATCGACATCGTCCCGACGGACGTCTGGCTCAACGAGGCCGACGAGGAGCTGCGCGGTGCCGACCGCCGCGAGTATGTGCTCCAGAAGCTGGTGGAGCCAGTCGCCCACGCCTACGACTTTGTGCTCATCGATACGCTGCCCTACTTCGGCATGCTCGTTAAGAACGCACTCGTGGCGGCCGACGAGCTGATCATCCCGATGCAGGCCGAATTCCTGGCCACCCAGTCGATCGAGATGATGCTCAAGCTTGTCGAGCGTATCCAGCGCTCCGGCCTCAACCCGCTGCTCCGGGTGCTGGGAGTCCTCGTCACCCAGGTTGACATGCGCACCAATATGGGCCGCCAGGCCGAGGGCTACGCGCGCACCGAGTTCCTGGGGCGCGTGCCGATCTTCACCACCACGGTCAAGCGCACCGTGCGCATGGCCGAGTCTCAGGCGATGGGGCAGTCGCTCGCCCAGTACGACCCCGATGGCGAGGCGGCGGCAGCCTATCGCGCGCTTGCGGAGGAGGTGCTGCATGCCGCCTAAGGGAAGAGCGAAGAGCTTCTTCACGCCGGAGACGACGGCGGCCCAGCCCGCGCGCACGACCGCCGTTGAGGAGTTCGAGATCCGCGCCGCGCAGGCACCCCAGGGCGTGCCGCGCGACATTCGCGTCGACCGTATCCGGCCCAACCCGTTCCAGTCCCGCCGCACATTCACAGGGATCGAGGATCTCGTGGCGGCCATCCAGACGCAGGGCTTCATCAGCCGCCTACGCGTCCGGCCCGACCCTACCGATCCGCAGCACTACCAGCTGGCCTACGGCGAGCGTCGCTGGCGCGCTGCCCAGCAGGCCGGCCTCGCCGCCGTGCCCTGCGATGTCGCCGCGTACACCGACGATCAGATGCTGGAGTTTGGCCTGATCGAGAACATCCAGCGCGAGGATCTCAACCCCGTCGAGGAGGGCTCCTACTTTCGCGACCTCATCGACCAGGGGCGCTACAGCATCCGCTCCCTCGCCGAGCGTATCGGCAAGGACAAGGGCTACATTGAGGGCCGCCTGGCCCTCGCCCGGGCCCCCGTCGATGTGCAGCAGCTTGTGGCCCAGCGCCCTGATAGCATCGATGCGGCGCGGCAAATCGCCAAGCTCGACTCTGTAGAGGAGCGGGCCGCGCTCATTGATGGGGTCTTGGTCGGGCAGATCACCAGCCGCGATGTGCGTGAGCGGGTGCGCAAGCGATCCACTGATCCCCAGCAGTCGGTGTCTGCCAGCGCTGTCCAGCGCGACCTGGATCAGCTCGGCCAGATTCTTGACCGCTGGGAGGGACTGTTACAGTCGGACGATACGGCCCGCGATCTGGTTCAGCGGGGAGTCTCGCAGCTTATAGCCCGCCTAGAGCGGCTCATCTAGGGCTAGGACAAGGTTTCAGCGTACGTTACAGTTCAGGCAATTGCACTGTATGGAGAAGAACGGCGGGCTGCCGCTCTCTGAGACCGCGCTGGAGACCAACTCCAGCGGGTTCACTGATGTTTACCCCTCAGGGCGTTCCTGTCCATGCCGTTGATCCTCGTAACACGTCGCGTACGTGTCCAAAATGCGGGCGTATCGCCAAGGCGAACCGCTCAAGCACAGCGAGTGTTGAGCGATAATTAGATTTGCCGGTCGATGACAACTAGAACTGCCGGTCGCG
>JBAXES010000236.1:0-6534 GCA_037140315.1 Chloroflexales bacterium | reverse complement strand
AAAAGCCTGTTTTGGCCCTTGACAGATTGGTGGAAACCTTAACTTGTCAGCTATGTCCTTAGACAAGGTTTCAGCGTACGTTACCGTTCAGGCAATTGCACTGCATCAGGATGCGGTATTTCTGTTCCCTGTTCCCTTGTCTTATTCCGAATCCAGTAGCTATCTTTAATCATACCTGAATCCGGCGCGCGGCGGCGGCCCGCGCTCAGCCGTCGATAGTCGGCGGGAGGTCGGCGGCCACCGTCACCCCGAGCTGATCGGCGGCCCAGCGCACCACCATACCATATGCAGGCGCGGGTTGTGAATGCGGCGCAGGGCGGCCTGGATGGTGCACCAGCGCGCGCGCTCGATCTTCTCGGCCTTGCTCAGGTAGAGATCCATGCTGAGGGCCAGCACCAGATAGTAGTGTACCTGCTTGGTCTGCTCGACCCCGCCCTTCATGATCGGATAGGTGAAGGTCGCGCCTGCGGCCTCGATGATCCCGACCAGCCCGGTCTCCTCGGCGATCTCGCGGTGGAGCGCCTGCTCCTCGCTCTCGCCCGGCTCGACCCGGCCCTTCGGCAGCGTCCAGAACCCGTTACGCTTCTTGATGATCAGGATCTCGGGTGCGCCCATCTCTGCCAGGCGGTAGATCACTGCGCCGACCGCTGGGATCGGCGCGCTGCCCGTATTCGTCTGCTCTGCTATCATGAGGGTCAGGCCGCCTGTTGTGTGTGCCGAGCTAGCTCAGCTTGCCGCCGCCGATTCGCATCATTGTAGCAAATCGGTGCAAGCATGCGCGGCTCAGAAAGGATAGGGTGATGGGTCTCGATCTTGTGCCATGGTGGGGCTTCGCGCTCATGTCGGCGGTCTTCGCCGCGCTCACGACGATCCTGGTGAAGCTGGGGGTTGAGCAGGTCAGCTCGACGCTGGCGACGGCGATCCGCACCGTGGTGGTGCTAGTGATGGCCTGGCTGATCGCGGCGGGCCGCGGCGAGGTGGCCGAGCTGGGGCGGATCAGCACGCGCACCTGGGTGGTGCTGGGGCTCTCGGGGGTGGCCACCGGCCTGTCGTGGCTCTGCTACTTCCGGGCGCTCCAGATCGGCCCGACCGCCTACGTCGCGGCGATCGATAAGAGCAGCGTGATCCTGATCGCCCTGCTGGCGTGGCTCATCCTGCACGAGCCGACCGACTGGCGCGGCCTCGTCGGCCTCGGTATGATCGCCGCCGGCACGCTAGTGCTTATTCGATAGCCGATAGCCGATAGCCGATAGAGGCACTATCGGCTATCGGCTATCGGCTATACAAGCCGCTCCAGCTGGTCGAGCAGGCTGTCGAAAGTATCCATCGCCGCCTGGATTGGGGCGGGCGAGGTCATATCAACCCCGGCCCCGCGCAGCAGGTCGATCGAGGACTGAGAGGAGCCACTGCTGAGGAAGCGCAGGTAGCGGTCAATCGCCGGCTGGCCCTCGGCGATGATCTGCCGGCTGAGGGCCAGGGCCGCCGAGAGGCCGGTGGCATACTGGTAGACATAGAAGTTGTAGTAGAAGTGCGGGATGCGCGCCCACTCCCAGGCGATCTCTGCATCGAGCGTCACCGCTGGGCCGTGGTACGTACCCACCAGATCGTAGTAGCGCTGGCTCAGGCCGTCAGCGGTCAGCGGCTCGCCGGCCTCGGCCCGCGCGTGCATATCCAGCTCGAAGGCGGCGAACATCGTCTGGCGGAAGATCGTGCTGCGCACGTCCTCGAGCTGCTGCACCAGCAGGCGCTTGCGCAGCTGCTCGTTATCGTGGTGCTTGAGCAGGTAGTCGGTGAGCAGGGCCTCGTTAAGGGTTGAGGCCACCTCGGCCACAAAGATCGTGTAGCTGCCGTACACAAAGGGCTGGGCCTTGCGGGTGAAGAATGAGTGCATCGAGTGGCCCAGCTCGTGGGCCAAGGTGAAGACATCGTGCAGACGGTCCTGGTAGTTGAGCAGGATATAGGGCGGCGTGCCGTAGGATCCGCCGCTGTAGGCGCCGCTGCGCTTGCCCACATTCTCGTAGACATCGATCCAGCGGTTGCCGAAGCTCTCGCGCAGGGCCGCGCCGTAGCTCGGGCCGAGGGGCGCAAACGCCGCCAGCATCATCTCCTGGGCCTCGGCGTAGGGAATCTCCAGGGCCACCTCGGGCACCGGCGGCGTGTAGAGGTCGTAGATCCGCAGGTCGTCCAGGCCCATGATCTTCTTGCGGATGGCCATGTAGCGGTGCAGCTTGGGCAGGTTGGTCTCGATCGTACCGATCAGGTTGTGGTAGACATCCAGCGGGATCTCGTTCGGCTTAAGGGCGGCCTCTAGGGCCGAGCCGAAGTTGCGCACGCGAGCGTCGAGGGCGTGGGCGCGCATCGCCGTGCCCAGGGTTGTGGCCAGCGTATTGCGGAAGGGCTTGTAGGCGCCGTAGAGCCCCTTGAAGGCGTCGTGGCGCACCCGCCGGTCGCCGCTCTCGATATAGCGGCCATAGCGCGACTGAGAGAGCTGCACCGTGGTGCCCTGCTCATCAGTGATGCTCGGGAAGCTGATGTCGGAGTCATTTAGCATCTCGAAGATCTCGTAGGGCGCGCGGGTGATGTCGCTGAACTGGGCCAGCAGGCCCTCGACCTCGGCCGAGCGGATGTGGGCGCGCTGCTTGTTCAGCTTCTCTAGCTCGTAGGCGTAGATCCCGAGCCCCCGCTCGGCCGCCACCCACGCGGTCAGGGCCTCCTCGGGGATGGCGAGGATCTCTGGGTCGATGAAGGCGAGGGCCGCCGAGGTGCGGGCCACAAACGAGCCGGCCCGCTCGCTCAGCGCCTGGCCGGTGGGGTTGGTGCCGTCCGAGTCCTTCAGCTGGCGCGCGTACATGTAGAGCGCCCAGAGCCGGCGGCTCACCTCGTCGCGCAGGCGCAGGGCGGCCAGCAGCTGGCCCGGCCCCAGGCCGAGGGTGCCCTGCAGCGCGAGAAACTCCTGGGCGATCCCCTCCAGGGCGCCGAGCTCGGAATCCCAGGCGTCAGCGTCGGCGAAGGCAAGGCCCAGATCCCACGTATGCTCCAGCGCGACGTCGGCGCGAGCGGGCACCTTATGTGTGTCGATCATGATCGCTCCTGTCATCATCATGTAGGGGCGCAGCAGCGCGGCGCTGCTGCGCCCCTACGCCCCGATCAACCCCTCCAGCCGATCCACGAACCCCGCCATCACCGCGAAGGCCCGGTCCATGGCCGCCGACGTGGTCATATCGATGCCGGCCAGGGCCAGGGCGTCCAGCGGGTAGCGCGATCCTCCCGCCGAGAGGAACTGCAGGTAGCGCGCGGCGGCCCCGGCCTCGCCGCGCAGCACCCCGTCGGCCAGGGCGTTGGCCGCCGCAATGCCCGAGGCATACTGGTAGACGTAGAAGTTATTGTAGAGGTGCGGGAACTGGGCCCAGACGATCCCGTTGCGTGCGGCGTCCACCCGAACCGCCGGGCCGTAGCCGCGGGCCAGCAGGGCGGCCAGCAGCCGGCCCATGCGCTCGGCGGTGACCGCCTCGCCCGCCTCAACCCAGGCGTGGGTCTGCTGCTCAAACTGCGAGAGGATCGGCATCACAAAGAGGTAGCGGTAGAAGTTAGCCATCGCCTCCTCGATCAGGGCGATCTGGAACTCGCGCGGGCCGCCCTGGGCCAGCAGGTGGCCGCGCACCAGGGCCTGGTTGAAGTTCGAGGCCACCTCGGCCACAAACAGCGTGTAGTCGCTGTAGACCGCCGGCTGGGCCCGGTTTGTGTGCCAGCTGTGCATCGAGTGGCCCAGCTCGTGGGCCAGGATGCTCATGTTGATCAGGTTGTCGCCGTAGTTCATCAGGATGAACGGCGGCGTGCCGTAGCAGCCCCCGGAGTAGGCGCCGTTCGCCTTGCCCTGGTTCGGGTAGATGTCCACCCAGCGCTCGCTGGTGAGGCCTGCCCACGAGACAGCTACGTACTCCTCGCCCAGCGGCGCCATGCCCGCGCAGATCATCTCCACCGCCTCGGCGTAGCTCACCACCGGCGCGGTCGCCAGCGGGGGGAAGATGTCGCAGGGCTCCAGCTGCCCCAGGCCCAGCGCCCGCCGGCGGATGTCCCAGTAGCGGTGCCAGATCGGCATGTGCCGATTGCAGGCCTCGATCACCGTGTCGTACACGGCCCTCGGCACATTCGCCACGCTCAGCGAGGCCGCGAGGGCGCCCGCGTAGCCGCGCGACTGGGCCAGAAACACGTCGCTCTTCACGCTGCCGGCGTAAAGGGCGCCGAAGCTGTTCTGCAGCGACAGGAAGGCGTCGGCGTAGGACTCCCACGCGCTCTTGCGCAGCGCCCGGTCTGGGTTCTGGAGCAGCTCGCTGATGGTGCCGCGGGCAACATGATGTCTCCCGCCCGCGCTGTCGGTGGCGTCGGCGAAGCGCAGGTCGCCGTCGGCGAGCATCTGGTAGGCGCTGTAGGGCGTGCTGAGGGCGTCGCCCGCCGCCGCCAGCAGCTGCTCCACCTCGGCGGAGCGCACGTGGTCGCGCCGACGCCGCAGGCTGTCCAGGTAGTGGCCGTACACCGCGAGGGCCGGCTCGGCAGCCACGAAGGCCTCGACCTGCGCCGGGTCGATCGACAGCAGCTCCGGCTCGGCGAACGCCGCCGCCGCTAAGAAGCGGGCGGAGAGGCCGAGCGCCCGCTCACGCAGGGCCGCAGCCGCCTGATTGGCGGTGTCCTGATCGAACAACATCATAGCGTAGTTGGTGAGCTTGTATACGGCCACCCGCAGATCGCCCCACGCCGCGAACCACGCCTGCAGCGCCCGCGCCGACTCGCTGATCTGGCCCTGGAAGCTGGCCAGGCCAGGCAGCGCCGCCTCAACCCGCTGGGCCTCAGCGTCCCAGGCTGCGCTATCGGCAAAGATATGGGACAGATCCCATGTGTGCTCGCGGGCGATATCCTCGCGGCGCGGCAGGGCGGTGGTCGTCATCTCGATCCCTTTCTCGATCACGGTGACGTTGCTGAACAGTGTGGGCGCAGAATTGGGCCATTATACCCTTCTCACTGGCCCGTTGCCAGTACCTACGTCGGGCGCTGTGCGACAATGATCCCAAACGTCCCGCGCAGCGACTCCACGCGGCCCCCGCGCTCCACCACCTCGAAGCGCTCGCGCAGATGTGGTGGAGCCGCCAGCAGCCAGGAGCCCAGCGCATCCCGCTCCTCATCGCGCATGCGCATGCGGGCTGTCCACGAGGCGAACTCATAGGGCTCGCGCGGGTCGTCCTCGACATATGTCACCGCAAGGCCGGCCTCGGCGCAGAAGCCGCGCCACGCTGCATAGGAGTACGCCCGCACGTGGCTGGGGTCGCGCCAGCGCTCGAAGCGATCCATAAAGGCGTCCTGCTCGGCATCCTCCAGGCCAATATGGTCGGAGATGAGCAGCAGCCCGCCGGGGCGCAGCGCGGCCGCCGCGCCGCAGACGAAGGCGCGCACATCGGCGAAGTGGTGCGCCGCCACCCGGCAGGTGATCAGGTCGAGGCTTGCCGGGGCGCACGGCAGGCTCTCGGCCTCGGCCCGCAGGTAGGCGACATTGGTCGCCCCCTGGCTGCGGATGTGGTCGCGGGCGGCCTGCAGCATCGAGAGGGTCAGGTCGCTGGCGACCATCAGGCGCACGTGGGGAGCGAAGGCCAGGGCGGTGTGTCCGCCGCCGGTGGCCACATCGAGGGCCAGCTCGTGGCCGCGCGGGGCAGCCAGATCAACAAGGCGCTGGAGATCCGCGCCGTGGGCGTGGGTCGCGCTGGTCACATAGTCGCCGGCGGCGGGGGCGAACTGGGCCTGGGCGAGGGACTTGATCGCCGCCTGGTCTTCGGGCGAGCTGCCCATAATCATCCTCCGTACATTAATAGCGCAACGTGCAACCTTAACGCGCCTCACGTCTCGTGTCAGTATAGCAGCGGCGCTGCGCAAAGCCCGCGAAAAGAAGCCCGATACGCATCTTGCGTGTATCCGATGCCGTGTTAGAATAGAGAGAGCCATACCCTAGGTGGAGTAGCCGCAGACTCAATGGATGAGGGGAAGCCGATGAGTGACGAATACCAGTACCCGCTCGCGAAGCAGCGCAGACGATCCCGCCAGGAGTGGGATGCACGCAGGATACGGGCGCTCCGCGAGCATATGGGGATGACTCAGCAGCAGATGGCTGATGAATTAGAGGTTCGCCAGCAGACCATCAGCGAGTGGGAGACGGGCACCCATAAGCCGCATCGCTCGACCCAAAAGACGCTCACGATAGTTGCTGAGCGGGCGGGATTCGCCTACCAGCTCGATCCGGACGCTGACAGCCCTGGCGGCTCGCTGGCCGACTCTTGATGGGCAGAGGAAAACTCTTTGCACTTTCCCCCGCGTTGCCTCGCATTCGCCTCTTATTAGTGCGACATGAACCATCGCAGGTGTTGACCCTTGCCTAGTGGTATGATAGAATAACCGGGATATTTTGTATCCCATGGTCGTCTCTGCCCAGAACGGGCGTAGGAGGAAGGACTGCGCATGGCGGAGCCGGATAGCCTATTGCAGCTCGGGATC
>JBAXES010000235.1:0-6537 GCA_037140315.1 Chloroflexales bacterium | reverse complement strand
CGCTCGGAATGACCGGTGCGCGGGATGGTTCTCAGGAGCGCAGCGACGCATCGTCGAGGCGCGTGGATGGGAAGACCCTGCGCTGCGCTCAGGGTGACGTCTGCGCTACCGCTCCCAAAGCGGGCGCGCTCAGACACCTGGCCCACTCAGCATGCTATAATGCGCTCAATGAAGCGCTGGCCCGTGCGGCCCGCGCGCCCCCACGTGCGACCCTCCGCATCACACGCCAGCACAAGGCTGAACTCAGCATGGAGCCAGTACAGTGCCCGATCCGGCGGGAGGTGGATGTGTATCTGGCGATGAGCCGGGGCCGGGTGGTCGCTGAGCGGCTGGGGCTCAAGCCCATCGACCGCACCCGTGTCGAGATCGTCATCCTTGAGCTGTCGCGCAACCTGCTCGCCCACGCCGGCGGCGGCGTAGTCACGTTCAGCCTGCTCAATGACCCCACGTGCGGCCCGGGCATGGCCATCGAGGCGACCGACGCCGGGCCGGGGATCGCCAATATCGATCTGGCGATGCAGGATGGCTACAGCACCGCCCAGACCCTCGGGGCGGGACTCCCAGGCGTGCGCCGGCTGACAGACCAGTTCCATATTGAGTCGGAGCTTGGCGTAGGCACACGCATTTACGCGGTCAAGTGGCTACGGCCGCCGCAGAGATCGATCTATGAGCGTTAGCTGGGGAGCCGCGTGCCGCCCGAAGGAAGGCCAGTCGGTGAGTGGCGATGTCTTCGTCGTGGAGCCGTTTGGCCCCAGCGGGCTCCAGGTCGCCGTGATCGACGGGCTCGGCGGAGGCGTCGAGGCGCAGCGCGCCGCCATGGGTGCCGCCGCCGTGATCCGCGCGAGGCCCGACTACGAGCCCCTCGACCTGATCCGCCAGGCCCACACCGCCCTGCACAGCACGCGCGGGGCGGTGATCGGCATCCTCACCTTCGACCTCCAGCAGCGCGGCGTCACCTATGTCGGGGTGGGAAATATCGGCACCCAGGTCTACAGCAGCCAGCTGATCAAGCCGATCTCCAAGAATGGGATCCTCGGCTACCGCCTCCCGCAGCTGCTCAAGCTGAGCTACAGCTATAATTTGGGGGACACCTTCGTTTTATATAGCGACGGCATCTCCAGCCGCTTCAGCCTTGACCCGCAGCTTAACCATGGCCAGCCCCCGCAGGCGCTCGCCGAGCTGATCCTGAGCCGCCATGGGAAGATGAACGACGACGCCACAGTGGTGGTGGTGCGAGTCAGCGAGTAATCTGATGAGTAACGAGCTCACGACGTGGATGTCCGCTCATCGGCTCGATCTGATCGGCCAGTGGGCCGACCTGATCAGCGAGCCCGCACGCGCACCCATGCTCGGCGACTCATCGGGTGACGAGGGCCTGATCGCCACGCTCGGCGTGACAGCAGTGAGCGCCGATCAGCTCTACGATATGCTGGTGCTGGCCGCCGGGGGCGACTACGGCGCGCTCAATGAGCGCATCCATACGATCAGCCACAGCGACGATATCCGCGACCAGGCCCTCAACGAGCGGCTGAGCCGCGCCTTCACGTTCCGCCGCACCCTCCGCACGCTCCTGCGCAACCAGGTGAGCGACCCCACCAGCGCCCTCGGCATGATCGACCAGTTCGATGTGCTCTTCGAGCATATGATCGGCATCCTCGCCGATGGCTGGGCCGCGCATAACGCCGCCGCGCTTCGCGAGCGCGAGTTTATCGCCGAGAGCCTCAACGCAGCCTCCGCCGCCGCCGACCAGCGCACCCTCCAGCTGAAGGCCCTCAACGATATCTCCCAGCATCTCTCGGCCAGCCTCGACCGCAGCCAGCTGCTCGACCTGGTGGCCACCAACCTGCACCGGCTCACCGATGTCGCCAGTATCGCGGTCTGGATGCCGCCCCCCGATGGGGCAGACCTGCTTGTGGCCGCCTACGCCTGCGGCGAGGGTGCGGATCTGACCTTGGGGGGCAAGATCAGCCTCGCGCAGACGAAGGATCTGACCGTCCGCGCCTTCTGCAGCGGGCGCATCCAGTTCGAGATCACGCCCGACGCCACCCAGCAGGGCACCTGGTATCGAGACGGATGCGGCGTCATGGCCCTGCCTATGCTGCTGCATGAGCAGTCGATCGGGGTGGTGACGCTCCAGGACCCGAACCCGGTGCAGCAGCTGCGCTTCCAGCAGGATCTCGCCCAAGGCGTGATCAGCCAGGCGGCGATCGCCATCCAGAACGCCAACCTCTACACCGAGGTGCGCTCGCTGAATGTCGAGCTGGAGCAGCGCGTGGCGGAGCGCACCCGCGAGCTGCAGGACGAGAAGAACCGCCTCGCGACGATCAACGAGATCTCGACCGAGGTGAGCAGCACGCTCGATCTGGACTCGCTGCTGAGCACCTCGCTCGCGGTGCTGGCCAACATCTCACAGGCCGAGCACGCCTCGATTATGCTGGTTGAGCAGGACGACAGCAGCCTGCTCGTCACCCGCGCCGTCTATGGTGTGCCGGCGAGCCCAGGCAACTACATCCGCTTCCCGATCGGCTCAGGTATCGCCGGCTGGGTCGCCCAGCAGCGCAAGGGGACCCTGGTTGACGATATCAGCACTGATGAGCGCTGGGTCTCGATCCCCGGCGGGTCGCTGCGCAAGCGCCAGGGGTCGATGATCGCGGTGCCGCTGCTGATGCAGGGCGATGTGCTCGGGGTGATCACGATCTCGCACCGCGAGCCCGGCTTCTTCCAAGAGGGCCACATGCGGATGCTCAACGCCTGCGCCGGCCCGATCGCCATCGGCATCAATAACGCCAACCTGTTCCAGATGATCAGCGCCGAGGCCGAGCGCCGCTACGAGCTGCTTGACCGCCAGCAGACCGAGGCCAGCCAGATCGAGGCCATCCTCCAGAACCTCTCCGACGGCGTGATCGTCTGCGACCTCTACGGCTCCGTGCTGATGGCAAACCAGGCCGCCAGCGACGTCCTCGGGCGAAGCGTCGAGGACCTCCTGCTCTGGAACCTGCACGATATCATCAGCCGCTACCTTGGCCCGCGCTCCCCCGACATACCGCTGGCAGAGCTGATCGCCCGCCCGCTCGACGTGAACGATCAGCGCCGCATCTTCACATCGATCGCGAAGGTCGGCACACGCGTCGCGAGCATGACCATGGGGCCGGTGCTGAAGGAGGACGGGCAGCTGCTCGGGGCCCTGCTGGTGGTGCGCGACATCACCCGCGAGATCGAGGCCGACCGGCTGAAGACCGAGTTTATCGGCACGATGTCGCACGAGCTGCGCACGCCGATGACGGCGATCAAGGGCTTCACCCAGCTCCTGGCGATGGGCGGACTCGGCCCGCTCAACGACACGCAGCGCGAGTTCGTCAGCACGATCCACGCGAACACCGAGCGCATGATCGCCCTGATCAACGATGTGCTCGACATCACCAAGATCGAGTCGGGCAGCGTCGATATCGAGTGGCGCTCGCTGCATATGGCCGAGGCGCTCAGCGGCGTGATGTCGGAGCTCCAGCCTGCGATCGCTGCGCGCAGCCACGATCTGTCGATCAGCATCCCGCCCGGCCTGCCCCTGGTGCGCGCCGACGCCCACCGGCTGCACCAGATCCTCTTCAACCTGCTCTCCAACGCGGTCAAGTATACGCCCAAGGGCGGGAAGATCTGGGTTGAGGCCCACGAGGCGACCGTGGCCGATCTGCCCGATCACGTACGGGCCAGCATGACGCCCAACAAGCGCTACGCCCAGATGAATATCCGCGACACCGGCGTGGGCATCGACCGCGAGGATATGCTGCGCATCTTCGACCGCTTCTATCGCACCGAGAACCCGCTCAAGATCGAGGCGGGCGGCACCGGCCTCGGGCTCTCGCTGGTGAAGCCGCTGGTCGAGCTGCTCGGCGGGCGGATCTGGGTCGAGAGCACCCTCGGCGTAGGCAGCAGCTTCAGCTTTGTGCTGCCAGCCAGCTAGAGCGCTGAGGCACTGAGGCGCTGCGTTATCCCCAGAGGGCTGCGACCACAGCCCTGTGCTATAATGCGCAAATATCCCGGCCCAACGCGGGAGTGTGGGGCGCTATCGTCAAAGCACGAGGAGTGTCGTCGGCAATGAAACCTCTGATTGGTATCTCGTGTGGTACCTTCCACGACCGGGCGTGGTGCCCACCATCCTACGGCCACCGCCAGACCTACGTCGACGCGATCCTGCGGGCCGGGGGCGCGCCGCTGCTGATCCCCCCGGTGACAGATGAGGTCACGCTGCGCGTGCTCTACGAGCGGCTCGACGGCATCCTGCTGGCCGGCGGCGGCGACATTGCGCCCAGCACCTACGGCGACCAGCCCCACGCGAAGCTCGGCCTGGTGGACGCCGCGCGCGATGAGGCGGAGCTGCCGATCGCCCGCTGGGCGGTGGCTGAGGGCAAGCCCCTGCTCGGGATCTGTCGCGGCATCCAGGTGCTGAATGTCGCCCTCGGCGGCACGCTCTACCAGGACATCCCCAGCCAGATCAGCCCCAGCCTCTCGCACACGATCTCGTACGAGCGCGAGGACTGGACGTATATGGCCCATGAGATGGTGATCGCGCCGGACTCGCGTCTAGCCCAGCTGCTGGGCGTGCAGGCGATGACGATCAACTCGCTGCACCACCAGTCGGTGCGCGACCTCGCGCCCGGCCTGCGCGTGGTGGCCTGGGCGCCCGACGGGATCGTCGAGGCGGTCGAGGGCCAGGGCGACGGCTTCGTCCTTGGCGTGCAGTGTCACCCCGAGGCCCTCCAGGCGACGGCCGACCCGCGCTGGCAAGCGCTGTTCCGCGCCTTTGTCGACAGCTGCGCGTCCTATCGCCACGCCCCGGCCATGGCCGCCTAGCTCGCGATCGGCGTGAGGCGTGAGGCGCGGCGAGGCACTGCCTCACGCCTCACGCCTCGCGCTATTATTGGTGTACGTATGGCGTATGTGCCCCTGGAAGGAGATCGCGGAATGAAGCGACCGGTGATCGGCATCTCGTGTATGGCGGGCCGCGACGAGTACGGGTTCGAGATGATGGGCGTCAGC
Organism: Chloroflexales bacterium; assembly: GCA_037140315.1. GTDB lineage: Bacteria > Chloroflexota > Chloroflexia > Chloroflexales > Chloroflexaceae > Oscillochloris. The sequence continues at coordinate 1,503 of JBAXES010000235.1, read as the reverse complement.
CAGGCCTACCTGCGGGCGATCGCCGCGGCCGGCGGCACGCCGCTGATGCTCCCGGTCGACGATGATCGTGACGCGCTGCGCGGACTCTACGATCTGTGCGACGGCATCCTGATCTCCGGCGGCGAGGACGTGAGCCCGGCCTGCTACGGCGAGGAGCCGCACGAGCGCCTCGGCGGCGTCGACCGCCAGCGCGACGATGCCGAGATCGCCCTGGCCCGCTGGGCGCACGACGAGAAGAAGCCGCTGCTCGGGATTTGTCGCGGCGCCCAGCTGATCAATGTGGCGTTCGGCGGCACGCTCTACCAGGACATCCCCAGCCAGGTTGACACCGACCTGTGCCACACGCTCTCGTTCGACCGCCGGGAGTGGGGGCTGATGGCCCACACGATCCGCATCGCCCCCGACTCGCGCCTGGCCCAGGCGCTCGGCGTGGAGGAGATGTCGATCAACTCGATGCACCACCAGGCGGTGAAGGACGTCGCCCCCGGGCTGCGAGCGGTGGCCTGGGCCACCGACGGGGTGGTCGAGGCGATCGAGGGGCTGGGCGACGGCTTCGTCTGCGCCGTGCAGTGCCACCCCGAGGAGCTGCAGGCCGCCGCCGACACGCGCTGGCGGGCCTTCTTCCGCGCCTTCGCCGAGCGCTGCGCCGAGCACCGCCAGGCCTCGGTCGTCGCCATCTAGCGAGATGGAGATCTGATGATGAAGCGACCTATTATCGGCGTCTCGTGCATGAACAGCAGCGACGGCAGTGGCAGCGCGCTCATGGCGGTGCGCCCGACCTACCTGCGGGCGATCGAGGCGGCCGGCGGCGCGCCCGTGCTCATCCACCTCACCGACGACCTCAGCGTGACCCGCAGCCTCTACGAGCTGTGCGACGGCATCCTGCTGCCCGGCGGCGACGATGTCGACCCGGCCTACTTCGGCGAGGAGCCCCACGAGCACCTTGGCGATGTGGACCGCCAGCGCGACGAGGTCGAGATCGCCCTGGCCCGCTGGACGCGCGAGGACAAGAAGCCGCTGCTGGGGATCTGCCGCGGCATCCAGGTGATCAATGTGGCGTTCGGCGGCACGCTCTACCAGGACATTCCCAGCCAGCTGCCCGGGTCGTCCGACCACCGGGCCAATGTGAAGGTGAGCCAGTGGGATCTGCTCACCCACAGCATCGCCCTGGCGCCAGACAGCTGGCTGGCCGAGCACCTCTCCACCGACGAGGTGATGGGCAACACGATGCACCACCAGTCGGTGAAGGAGCCGGCGCCAGGGATGCGCGTGGTCGGTCGCGCACCCGACGGGGTGATCGAGGCGCTGGAGGGCACCGGCCAGCAGCTGGTGGTGGCCGTACAGTGTCACCCTGAGCACCTCTGGTCTAGCGCTGAGACGCGCTGGCTGCGGGTGTTTGAGGCCTTTGTCGCGGCCTGCTATCGCTGAATGTTGAATGTTGAATGGGCCGCATTCAGCATTCAGCATTCAGCATTCAGCATTCAGCATTCAGCATTCAGCATT
>JBAXES010000234.1:0-6556 GCA_037140315.1 Chloroflexales bacterium | reverse complement strand
ATCTCGAACATTGTCTTCATGGGCATGGGCGAGCCGCTGGCCAACTACGACCGCTGGTGGGCCGCCGTGCAGCGCCTGCACGACCCGCAGGGCTTCAACATGGGCGCGCGCAGTATGACGGTCTCGACGGTGGGCCTGGCCAACGGCATCCGCCGCCTGGCCGGCGAGGGCCTGCCGATCAATCTGGCGATCTCGCTCCACGCCCCCGATGACGCCCTGCGCAGCGCGCTGATGCCGATCAACGACCGCTTCCCGATATCCGACCTGCTCGCCGCGACCCGCGAGTACACCGCCCGCACCGGGCGGCGGGTCTCGTTTGAGTACGTGCTGCTCCAGGGTCGCAACGACCACCCGCACCAGGCCCTGGCCCTGGCGAAGCTGCTGCGCGGCCACACGGCCGAGGGCGCCGACCGCGGCGTGCCCCTGCTCTGCCACGTCAACCTGATCCCCTGGAACCCGGTGCCCGGCTCGCCCCTCGACCGCTCCGAGCGCCAGCGCGTGGCCGCCTTCCAGCAGGTGCTGGTGGACTACGGCGTGGCCTGCACCGTGCGCATCGAGCGCGGGGCCGAGATCGCGGCCGCCTGCGGGCAGCTGGCTGGGATGAATGTTGAATGCTGAATGTTGAATGCTGAATGTGTAGACAGATGAGGATCTAGAAATGAGCCTGCGCCGCTTTCCATTTACCATTCTTCATTTAGCATTCAGCATTCTGCTCCTCGCCGGCTGCGCGAGCCAGCAGCAGACGATCCCTGCGCCCACTCCGGCGGCACCCGTCGCCGCCCCCGCCCCCACCGCCGCGAGCTTTGGCAACGGCGGGACGCTGATCATGGCCCTGGGCACCCGCGACCCGCGGACGCTCGACCCGGCCCTGGTCGGCGATGTCGGCAGCGCCTTTATCGTCCGCCAGCTCTTTAGCGGGCTGACCCGCCTCGACGCTAAGCTGGAGGTGCAGCCCGACCTCGCTGAGTCGTGGAAGGTCTCGGGCGATGGCCTGACCTACACCTTCACCCTGCGCCAGAGCGCGCGCTTCGCCGACGGTAGCCCGATCACCTCGGCCGATGTGCTCTACTCGCTTGAGCGGGCCAGCGACCCGAAGCTGGCGAAGTCCTTGCCGGCGGCGACCTACCTGGGCGATATCGTCGGCGTACGCGAGAAGCTCGCCGGCAAGGCCGACCACATCGCTGGCCTGGGCGCCCCCGACGACCGCACGGTGACGGTGACCATCGACTCGCCCAAGAGCTACTTCCTGTCTAAGCTCTCGAACATCACCAGCTTTGTGGTGGATCGGCGGGCCGCCGATGCGGACACCAGCGGACGCTGGACGGAGCACCCTAACGGCAGCGGACCCTTCGACATTGAGCAGTGGGACCACGATAAGCTGCTGGTGCTTAAGCGCAATGTACACTACTACCGCGAGCTGCCCAAGCTTGACCGGGTGCGCTTCCTGATCGGCGCAGCCGCCAGCAACCCCATGGTGCTCTACGAGCAGGGCGATATCGATGTGACCAGCGTGCCCTCGATTGACCTGGCCCGCGTGCAGGACACGAATAACGCGCTCTCGAAAGAGCTGCTGCGCGTGCCGCAGCTGTCGATCATCTATCTGGCCCTGAATGTGACCATGCCGCCCTTCGATGACCTTAAGGTGCGCCAGGCCTTCGCGCTGCTGATCGACCGGGCGAAGCTGACCGCGCTGAGCCTGGACGGGGCTGACGCGGCGGCGCGGGGCATCTTGCCGCCCGGCATGCCCGGCTACGACCCGCAGCTGCCCGAGGCCCATGCCGACATCGCCAAGGCGAAGGCGCTCATCGCCGATTCGCGCTATGGCGGTGCCGACAAGCTCCCGCCGATCGCGGCCTACGGCGACTGGGCCAGCACCCTGAGCGAGGTGGCGAAGGAGGATCTGGGCATCACCATCGAGGTGCGCGGCTACGAGGACTACGGCGACTACCTGGCTGCCCTCACCCAGAACCAGTTCCAGATCTATGGCAGCGGCTGGATCGCCGATTACCCCGACCCGGAGAACTTTCTGGACGTGCTGTTCCGGGGCGGCAGCGGCGAGAACCACACTGGCTACGATAGCGCGCAGGTGAATGATCTGCTCAGCCGAGCCGCTGCGGAGCAGGATGCGGCGAAGCGCTTCGAGCTGTACCACCAGGCCGAGCGGCAGATCCTGGCCGACACGCCGGTGATCCCGCTCTATCACGACATCGCCTACACGCTGGTGAAGCCCTATGTGCGCGGGCTCACGGTGACGCCCATGGGAATCTTGGATCTCTCGACGGTCGAGCTGGCAAAATAACATGATTATTTATCTCGTTGAAATTGCTGAATTCGTTAGCAATCTCAACGAGATAAATGGGGTGTAACGAACGAGGATGGCGAAGGTACAGAACATAAAGGGTATGCGCGACCACCTGCCCCAGGCAATGATGCTGCGCCAGCACATCGCCGCCACGATCACGGGGGTGTGCGAGCGCCATGGGTTTGAGCCGCTCCAGACGCCGATCATCGAGTACGCCGAGGCCCTGGAGGGCAAGCTGGGCGATGACGAGAGCCTGATCTACCGCTTCGAGGACCACGGCGGTCGACGCCTGGCCCTGCGCTACGACCAGACCGTGCCCCTGGCCCGGGTGGTGGCCCAGTACGCCGGGCAGATCGCCCTGCCCTGGCGGCGCTACGCCCTCGGCCCGAGCTACCGGGGCGAGCGACCGGCCCGCGGGCGCTACCGCGAGTTCTACCAGGCCGACGCCGACATTGTGGGCAGCAGCTCGCCCCTCGCCGACGCCGAGATCGTGGCCATGCTCACCGAGGCGCTGACGGCCCTCGGGTTCGCCGACTTTGTCACGCTGCTGAACCATCGCCAGGTGATCGGCGGGGTGGCCAGGGCCAGCGGCCTCGATGAGGCCTCGGCCGGGGGAGTCTACCGGGCGATCGACAAGTTCGATAAGATCGGGGCCGACGGGGTGCGCGAGGAGCTGCTGCGCGGTGGGGTCTCCCCGGAGGCGGCCGGACAGATTCTGGCCCTGGTGCAGATCGACGGCGCGCCGGCCGACGTCCTGGCGGAGCTGTCCGAGCGCCTGGGCGGCGACGCGCGGGCGGCGGCGGCCCTGGAGAACCTGCGGGCGATCATCGGCGGCCTCGGCCAGATGGGCGTGCCGCCCGCGCGCTACAAGGTGGCCCCGCGCCTGGCCCGCGGCCTCTCCTACTACACCGGGCTGGTCTTCGAGGCGACGACGCCGCACTGGCCCGAGGGGTCGCTGCTCGGCGGCGGGCGCTACGACGAGCTGGTGGGCCAGTTCGCCGGCCGGCCCATCCCCACCGTCGGCCTGGCCTTCGGCATCGATCGGCTCCACGACGTGATGGAGGAGCTGGGCATCGGCCCGCGCCCGGCCACCACGGCCGTCGCCTATGTCACCGTCTTTGGCCCCGAGCAGGCGGCGGCCAGCATGGCGCTGGCCGGCGAGCTGCGGGCGGGCGGGGTCAACACGCTGATCAACCTGGACGGCGGCGGCCTGGGCAAGCAGCTTAAGGAGGCCGACCGCAAGGGCGTGCGCTACGCCCTCGTCCTCGGCCCCGACGAGATCGCCCGCGGCGAAGTGGTGATCAAGGATCTGCGCGGCGGCGACCAGCGCGCCGTGCCGCGCGCCGAGGCGCTTGGGGCGCTGCGCTAGGGCGGCCTCAGTGCATGCGGTCAGCGCACCAGCAGAAGGAGATGAGCGCGATGGCCAACGCTACCTTTCCCGCCGGCTTCGTGTGGGGCGCGGCGACGGCGGCCTATCAGATCGAGGGGGCGACCCGCGAGGATGGGCGCGGCGAGAGCATCTGGGATCGCTTCAGCCACACGCCCGGCAAGACGCGGGACGGGGCCACTGGCGATGTGGCCTGCGACCACTACCACCGCTGGGAGGAGGACTTCGGCCTGCTCACCTCGCTGGGCGCCGGGGCCTACCGCTTCAGCATCGCCTGGCCGCGCATCCTGCCCGCCGGGCGCGGCCAGGTCAACCAGGCCGGCCTGGACTTCTACAGCCGCCAGGTGGACGCCCTGCTGGCGCGCGACATCACGCCATTTGTCACGCTCTACCACTGGGATCTGCCGGTGGCCCTGGAGGACGCGGGCGGCTGGCCGGCCCGCGCCACCGCCGAGGCCTTCGCCGAGTACGCCGGCGTGGTGGCCCAGGCCCTGGGCGACCGGGTGAAGCACTGGATCACGATCAACGAACCCTGGTGCGTGAGCCTGCTCAGCTACCAGATCGGCGAGCACGCCCCCGGCCGCCAGGACTGGACGGCGGCCCTGGCCGCCAGCCACCACACCCTGCTGGCCCACGGCCTGGCCGAGCCTGAGATCCGCCGCTATAGCCCCGGCGCCCAGGTCGGGATCACGCTTAACTTCACCGCCGCGGTGCCGGCCAGCGACAGCCAGGCCGACCGCGACGCCGCGCGATCCTTCGACGGCTACTTCAACCGCTGGTTCCTCGACCCGGTCTACGGGCGCGGCTACCCATCGGATATGGTCGCGGCCTATATGGAGGCCGGGTTCCTTCCCGATGGCATGAGCTGCGTGCAGCCCGGCGATATGGACATTATCGCCGCGCCGACCGACTTCCTGGGGGCGAACTACTACACCCGCGAGGTAGTGGCGGCCGGCCCCCGCTCCGGCGAGTGGCAGCCGGTGCGCCTGGACACGCCGCGCACCGAGACGGGCTGGGAGATCTACCCCGAGGGGCTCTACCAGCTGCTGCTGCGCCTGCACAGCGCCTACAATGTGCCCAAGATCTACATCACCGAGAATGGCGTGAGCTACATGGACGCGCCCGGCGCGGATCGGCGCGTCCACGATCTGCGCCGCATCGATTACCTGCGCGGGCACCTGGACGCCTGCCAGCGCGCAATCGCGGCCGGGGTGCCGCTGGCCGGCTACTTCCAGTGGTCGCTGATGGATAACTTCGAGTGGGGCCACGGCTACGCCCAGCGCTTCGGCTGCGTGCATGTGGACTACACGACCCAGAAGCGCACGCCGAAGGATAGCTTCTTCTGGTATCGCGATGTGATCGCTAGCAACGGGCTCGAGGGGTGATTTTGTGCCCAGCAGGCACATGCTGCACTGGTTCTGCTGCGGCCCGGCTACGCCGGGCCGCGGCAGAACCAGTTTTTTTATGGGAGAGCGAAGCTCTCCCATACCCTCACCTCTGGCGCGGCAGATCTGCCGAATGATCGGCACTATCGACCTCGTGGGAGTGGCCATCGTGCCCGCTTGACTGCGTGACCAGCACGCCGAAGGCCGAGAGGACCTCACCCGGATCGGTCGGCCCTCTGGTCAGTGGTGGCTCGAACTTACAGTGGCCGTAGCTAATCCTCGCCGGGATGCTCGTCAGCAGGCTGGAGCGGTGCTCGTCCTTCACGCGCTGGGCGAACAGCTGCTCGACCGCGAAGGGCACGACCGGGTCAAGGGTGTTGTGCAGGGTGACGATCGGGCGCGTGATCTCGCCCGACGGGGTGTAGAAGCGGCGGACGTAGCGCTGGGCCGCGCGGTCGGCGGCGACGCGCGTGACTCCGGCGTTCAGCGCCGCATTGTCGAGCGAGCCGCGGTAGCGCGTGCGCAGGTTGCCGTAGGGGTTGCCGCCGGCGGTGGTCTGGAGATCCGGCTTCGCGGTCGGGCCGCTGAAGAAGAGGACCTGGAGGGTGGCGTCGACGGCGTTGGCGACGACGGCGGGGTTCGTGAAGTCGGACCCAACGACGGCGGCCCCGGTGACGCTGAAGAGCTGCGCGGCGAGGTCGGGCCGGGCCTGGAAGGCCTGGCCGACGATGGCCGCCTGATCCTCGATCGTTGCGCCTTGAGCTGCGGCTTTGAACACAGAATCGGCTACGCCCTTGAAGAAGTAGTTGAACACGGTGGCGAAGTCGCCGGTGTACTGGGTCTCGTAGGCCCATCCGCCGACCGCCCCGCAGAGGGCCAGGGCGCCGCCGTTGTAGGTCTTCGGGCTGCGCTCCACGAGCATGGTGCTGATCAGCGCGCCCTGGGATGCGCCAACCAGATAGATCCGGTTGATCTTGGCGGGCAGCACGCTCTGCTTCACCGCTGCCACGAGGGCGTCGATATCCTGGCCGCCCTGCTCAACGTCGTAGCCGTTCTTGCGGTAGCTGGTGGTTGCGAAGGCGTAGCCCTGGCTGAGCAGCACCGCCGGCAGCGAGGCCGGGTTGGGGGTGATGCCGTCTGCCAGGTACAGATTCAGCTCTGCGGGCAGGGAGAGTTGCAGGGACGGATCGACATAGCCGTGGGCGTAGACGACGAGATTGCCGTTCCAGACGGTGGGGATGCAGGTGAGAATGATCTGATACGGGTGGAGCGGGTCATTGGTGGGCAGGAAGCCAGGCTGACAGGATGAGGACGCCGATTGGGCGTGCGACACTGTGGGCGCGACCCCGAACCCCAACGTGATCCCTAGCACGATCAGCAATGCGATTACCCGGCGGGTGATCACCTGCATGTCTCCGTCCTTTCCTTTCTTAGACAAGGTTTCAGCGTACGTTACCGTTCAGGCAATTGCACTGCATCAGG
>JBAXES010000233.1:0-6562 GCA_037140315.1 Chloroflexales bacterium | reverse complement strand
TCCCCGCCCTGCGCGCCGAGTCCCTCGGCGACCTGGAGACGACCGCTGGCGAGGCGGCGCGCACCCTGGCACTCACCCGCCGCTCGGCGGGCGACGAGGTCTGGATCGGGCTGAACTTCGGCCCCGACCCGGCCGATCTGCCCCCACCCGCCGGCGACTGGCAGACCCTGCTCGACTCGGCAGACATGCCCGGCGGCAATCTCGCGCCGTATAGCTTCCGCCTGCTGCGGCGGATCCCCTCGTAGCATTATCATCAACGCCAGCTCAGCCTGCCAGATCTGCTGGCAGACGTCGTAGCAGCATCACCCCCAGCGCCCCGGCGAGCAGCGAGGCGACCAGGATCGCCAGCTTGATCGTCGCCAGCACATCTGGGGCCTGAAATGCGAGCGTGGCGATGAAGATCGACATCGTGAATCCGATCCCGGCGAGCACGCCCGCCCCCACCATTGCCCCCCAGCTGACCACCTGCGGAAGCTCCGCGCGCCCGCTACGCACCGCCAGCCAGGTTGCGCCGAGCAGGCCGAGCGGCTTCCCGCACACCAGCCCGACCACGACCCCGAGCGCCATCGGCAGCGACTCGGCATCTAGCCGGACGGTGTTCAGCGCGATCCCAGCGTTCGCCAGGGCGAACACTGGCATGATCAGCCATGTGACCCAGCCCTGGAGCTGATGCTCTAGCTTCTGGAGCGGTGCCTGCACCTGCTCGCAGAGCCCTTCGAGCGCGAGGACCGCGTGCTGCTGCCGGTCATCGGTGAGCATAGGGGCCGATAGCCCGGCCAGCGGGTCGAAGGTGTTGAGCAGCGCGTGGGCACGCCAGTGAAACGTGGGGGCATCGATCCGATAGCGCGCCGGGATGGCCAGCGCGATCAGCACCCCGGCGATCGTCGCGTGAACCCCCGACTGGAGAAAGGCCAGCCACATCAGCACGCCGAGGACGCTGTACACCAGCGGGTTGCGGATGCCCTGCCAGTTACACCCGACCAGCAGCAGCAGAATCGCTAGCCCCGCTGCCAGCGCGCCGACTCTGAGGTCAGACGAGTAGAAGATCGCGATCACCAGCACCGCGATCAGGTCGTCGACGATCGCCACCGCCGTGACAAAGATCTTCAGCGCAAAGGGGATGCGGCTCCCCAGCAGCGCCAGACAGCCGAGGGCGAAGGCGATGTCGGTGGCCATCGGCACGCCCCAGCCGGACGCCCCGACGCCGCCCGCGTTCGCCAGCGCATAGATCGCCGCAGGCACCAGAGCGCCGCCACAAGCGGCGATGATCGGCAGCGCCGCCGCGCGCAGGGTCGCCAGCTCGCCGACCAGCAGCTCGCGCTTGATCTCAAGGCCAACCACAAAGAAAAAGATCGCCATCAGGCCGTCGTTGATCCAGTAGAGCAGTGACTCCTCAATCGCCCAGGGGCCGATGGATATGCCGACGTGCAGCTCAAGCAGCGCGTGGTAGGCCCCGGCGAGCGGCGAGTTCGCCAGCCCCAGCGCGACCAGCGTCATCAGAAAGAGCATGATCCCGCCCGACTGCGACTGGCTCGCAAAGTGCTGGACGGGGCCAAACATCCGGGCAAGCGGCGTCTCGCTCCAGTGAGCGGCGGGCGTGCGAGGTCGTGCCATATGATACGATCCTTTCTCGAACAAAAAAAGGCAGCCACAAAGATTGTGACAGCCTCCACCGTGATCGCCTATGGCGGGGCAGCGCCCCTCTGTAATTATCTGCATATACTATATCAGAGATGCGCCCTTCGCGTTCGCCTCTTTCGCCCGGCTTCGCGTCTCTCGCGATCTAGATGCCCGCTTCGCGCCCTTCGCGATCCAAAAGTCAAGGACTCCTATGCCCCGCGCCACCTACCGGCTCCAGCTCAACGCTGGGTTCACGTTCGCCGATGCAGCGAGGGTCATCGCCTACCTGGACGACCTCGGGGTCAGCACCGCCTACGCCTCGCCCATGCTCACCCCGCGCGCTGGCAGCACCCACGGCTACGATATCACCGACCACGGGACGCTGAACCCCGACCTGGGCGGCGAGGATGGCTTCGAGCGGCTCAGCGCCGCCCTGCGCTCCCGCGCCATGGGCCTTATCCTCGATGTGGTGCCCAACCATATGGGCATCGGCGACCTGCGCAACGGCTGGTGGTCCGACGTGCTGGAGAACGGCCCCAGCTCGATCTACGCGGGCTACTTCGATATCGACTGGGCCCCCGTGTCCGCCCCGCTGCGCGGCAAGGTGCTCCTGCCCGTCCTCGGCGACCAGTATGGCGAGGTGCTGGAGCGCGGCGAGATCCAGCTGCGCTACGCCGACGGGGCCTTCTCCGTGGCCTACTGGGAGCACCGCTTCCCGCTCAGCCCGCACAGCTACAGCGACCTGCTCACCCATCGGCTGGAGCAGCTGATCGCTGATCTGGGGGCGGACAGCCAAGACGTGATCGAGCTCCAGAGCATCATCACATCGGTGAAGTACCTGCCGCCGCGCACCGAGGCCGACCCCGAGCGCATCGCCGAGCGCAACCGTGAGAAGGAGATCGTCAAGCGCCGCCTGGGCCAGCTTTACCAGACCAGCCAGCCGCTGCGCCAGGCGATCGAGATCACCTTGGCCGAGTATAACGGCGACCCGCGCGACCCGCACAGCTTCGATCTGCTCGACGGCCTGCTGGAGCAACAGCCCTACCGCCTGGCCTTCTGGCGCGTCGCCACCGAGGAGATTAACTACCGGCGCTTCTTCGACATCAACGACCTGGCCGCCATCCGCGTCGAGCTGCCCGGGGTGTTCGACGCCACCCACCGGCTGATCTTTCGCCTCCTGGCCGAGGGCCGGGCCAGCGGCCTGCGCATCGACCACCCCGACGGCCTCTGGGATCCGGCCGGCTACTTCCGCCAGCTCCAGGCGCGCGCGCTGGCCAGCGTCGGCCGACCGATCTACATCGTCGTCGAGAAGATCCTCTCACTCGGCGAATCGCTCCCCGAGGACTGGGCGGTCTCCGGCACTACCGGCTACGACTTTCTGAACGAGCTGAACGGTATCTTCGTCGATCAGGCCGCCCGCCGCACCCTCGACCGGCTCTACGCCGATGTGGCCGGCCCGCAGCCCGCCTACGCCAACCTGGCCAACTCGAAGAAGAAGGAGATCATGCTCGTCTCCCTGGCCAGCGAGATCAACGCCCTGAGCCACGCCCTCGACCAGCTGACCGAGCACAACCGGCGCTACCGCGACTTCACCCTGAACAGCCTCACCTTCGCCATCCGCGAGGTGATCGCCTGCCTGCCGATCTACCGCACCTACATCACCGGCCCCGACACGATCACCCAGCGCGATGTGCGCTATATCGAGGCGGCGGTGCGCGAGGCCCGCCGTCGCAACCCGCGCACCGCTGCCGCGATCTTCGACTTTCTGTGTGACACCCTCACCCTGCGCAACCTGGGCAGCTTCGCCGCCGAGGCCCGTGAGGACGTGCTGCGCTTCGTGATGAAGTTCCAGCAGATCAGCGGCCCGGTGATGGCCAAGGGCGTGGAGGACACCAGCTTCTACGTCTACAACCGGCTCGTCTCGCTGAATGAGGTCGGCGGCCACCCCGAGCACTTCGGCGACACGCTGGGGGGCCTGCACCAGCGCGCCGCCGCCCGCGCCGCCCGCTGGCCCCAGGCCATGCTCGCCAGCACGACCCACGACACCAAGCGCAGCGAGGATGTGCGCGCCCGCATCAACGTGATCTCCGAGCTGCCCCGGGAGTGGCGCCAGCTCGTCACCCGCTGGGGCCGGCTGAACGCCGCCAAGCGGGCCGAGGGCGAGGCAGGGCCGATGCCCTCGCGCAACGACGAGTACCTGCTCTACCAGACCCTCGTGGGCGCATGGCCGGAGATCGCCGGCCCCGCCAGCGTGCCCGCCGGATTCAAGGAGCGTATCGCCGCCTACATGGAGAAGGCCACCCGCGAGGCGAAGGTGCACACCAGCTGGATCAACCCCAGCCCCGGGTACGACGCGGCGGTGCAAGGCTTCGTGGCCGAGATCCTGAATGGCCGCCGCAGCCGCGCCTTCATCGAGAGCATCGGCGCGTTCAGCCGCAAGGTCGCCTTCTTCGGTCGCATCAACTCCCTGGCCCAGACATTGATCAAGCTCACCGCGCCCGGCGTGCCCGACATCTACCAGGGCAGCGAGCTGTGGGATCTGAGCCTGGTCGACCCGGACAACCGCCGCCCGGTGGACTACGGGCTGCGGGCGCAGATTCTGGCCGAGCTGCGCGAGCGCGAGGGGGCGGGGGATCTGGCCGGTCTCGCGGTCGAGCTGCTGGAGCAGGCCGGCGACGGGCGCATCAAGCTCTACCTGACCGAGCGCGCCCTGGGGCTGCGCCGCGAGCGCCCGGCCCTCTTCGCCGAGGGCGGCTACACGCCGCTAGAGGCCGTGGGCGAGAAGGCCGAGCACGTCGCGGCCTTCTCCCGCCGCCTGAGCGACGCGGAGGCGATCAGCGTGGCCCCGCGCCTCAGCCTGCGCCTGGCCTGCGGCGAGCAGCGCCCACCCCTCGGCGAGCTGTGGGGCGAGACGTGGCTGCCGCTGCCGGGCGTGGCCGCCGGCACAGCCTACACAAACATCCTCACCGGCGAGGTGCTGGCGGCTCAGGAGCGGGACAACGCCACGGGGCTGGCGATGCGCGACGCGCTGGCGATCTTCCCGGTGGCCCTGCTGGTGCGATCATAGTCCATATAGGTATGTTGCATGTGCCAGCCCCGCTGGCACATGCAACATACCTATATGATCAGACCCCACGCACGGGGACGCCGCGCTCGGCGAGGTAGCGCTTCACATCGCCCACCGTATACTCGCCGAAGTGGAAGATCGACGCAGCGAGCACCGCATCGGCCCGGCCATCCACCACCCCGCGGTACATGTCCTCGGGCGAGCCGACACCGCCGGAGGCGATCACCGGCACCGGCACCGCCTCGGCCACCGCCCGTAGCAGCTCAATATCGTAGCCAGTCTTCTGCCCGTCGGCGTCCATGCTGTTTATGCAGATCTCGCCGGCGCCCAGATCGACGCCCCGGCGGATCCACGCGATCGCATCAAGGCCGGTGGGCCGGGCGTTCGCGCCGGTGTGGGTGAACACCTCCCAGCGCGGCGGCTCGCCCGGCGCGCTGACCCGGCGGGCGTCCACCGAGAGCACAATACACTGGCTGCCGAAGCGCCGCGCGCCGTCCTCGATCAGCTGCGGGTTGAGCACGGCTGCCGTGTTGATCGAGACCTTATCGGCCCCGGCGCGCAGCATGCGGTACATATCGTCGACCGTGCGCAGCCCGCCGCCCACGGTGAGCGGGATGAACACCTCGGCGGCCGTGCGCTCAACCACCTCGACCATAATCGCGCGCTCGTCGCTCGATGCCGTGATATCGTAGAAGACCAGCTCATCGGCGCCGGCCTCGTTATAGGCCGCCGCCAGAGCCACCGGATCCCCGGCGTCGCGGTGGTTGAGGAACGAGACCCCCTTCACCACACGGCCGGCCTTCACGTCCAGACAAGGGATGATTCGTCGTGTGAGCATAATTTTGAAGGATGAAGGATGAAGGATGAAGGATGAATGTCATTACTCATCCTTCATCCTTCATCATTTGGGCCTTACCTGCCCCTTGCGGCCCTTCTCCTCGACCACAGTCGGTTCGGAGGTGGCCTCGGCGGCACTACGGCGGCGGCGGGCGTCATCAATCAGCGTGCGCGTGGCGCGCACGCCCCAGACACTCAGCAGGGCCGGGGTGATCGCCACAAGCGGCACCACGGCCATGACGCTGAGTCCAATCACCAGCAGCATGAGCGCCAGGTTGACGGCGGTGAAGATCGGTCGTCCGACCACCATCAGCGCGGCGCTACGGACGATCAGGCGCAGGGAGACCTGCTCCTGCATCGCCATCAGCGGGAAGAGGTAGATCAGCAGGGCCAGCCATATCACGAGCAGGTAGATCCACACGCCCAGGATGATCGCGCCGAGCAGGTTGCCCATCCCGGAGTAGAAGCCGATGTCGAAGAGGATGACCAGCAGGCCGAGCACCCACAGGCCGAGGATCGTCCACCCAGGGCGGGCGTAGGTGCGCATCGCCACAAAGAACTCGCCCATACGCGTGGCCCGGCCCTCGCTCGTCCGGTTGGCCACATAGGCCAGGGCTGCGGTGGCCGGGCCAGCCGGCAGCACCCCAACCAGCACGGTGAGGGCGGCAGGGGTGGTCGCTCCCACCCCAAGGGCCAGGTAGGCCACCCAGAGCAGCGGCAGGCTGAGCACGCACCAGATAAGGTTGCAGCCCAGCAGCAGCGCAAACTCATCGAACACATCGCGCAGGGCGGCCCATATGGGCCGGAGTGGGTTAATCATCGGCGAGCGATCTGGCCTCTTATTAGGTGTTGGGCGATGTCCCATTATACCAGATGCGCCCCGGCAGATCATGCCACCACAACGCTCAGCAAGAGGCCACACGCCCTGTCGCACCTGCAAATACGGCCTGATTTGACAAGGCGGGGGAGGTCGTGTATACTCCTCAACGTTGCGAGCGGCGTTCGGTCTCACTCCTCGGAGGCAGACCTCGACAAGAC
>JBAXES010000232.1:0-6566 GCA_037140315.1 Chloroflexales bacterium | reverse complement strand
GGGCCGGGCCGCCGGCGCGCGGCCGCCAGGGCCAGCAGCGGGCCGATGGCCCCGCCGCCCCACCCCAGCCCGCGCAGCCCGGCCCGGTCGGCCAGCGTGTCGAGCAGGCCCAGCCAGAGGGCCAGGCCGTTGAGGAGCTGTCTCATTGTCACCTCCCGGTGGGGGCGGCTCCGTGTCAACGTCACCTCCCGGTGGGGGTGTGGGGGCGGCTTCGCCGCCAAAACCTCACAGAAAGCAGGTTTGTGTTGCCAGCAACAACACCATGCACGGTGAGGGTGTGGGAGAGCTTTGCTCTCCCATAAATAAAGACTGGTTCTGCTGCGGCGCGGCGTAGCCGTGCCGCAGCAGAACCAGTGCGGCATGGGCCTGCTGGGCACACAAAAAGCAGGTTTGGGGCGCAGCCCCAGAGGCGTTGACGAGGCCCCAGGGGCGAAGCCCCACAAGTATGTGGCAGTCCAGGCTATTGTACAATACCTCGTATGTACAATGATACGATCGCGGCGATCGCCACGCCGCCGGGCGAGGGCGGCGTCGGCATGGTCCGCCTGAGCGGGCCGGACGCCCTCGCTATCGCGCGGGCGATCTTCCGGCCGGCCCGCCCCGGCCCGCTGCGGCCCTACCGGCTGCGCTACGGCCACGTGGTGGACCCGACGACGGGCGCGGCGGTGGACGAGGCGCTCTGCGGGTTTATGCGCGCGCCGCGCAGCTTCACCTGCGAGGACGTGGTGGAGATCTCGTGCCACGGCGGCCCGCTGCCGGTACAGACCAGCCTGGCCCTGGCGCTGGCGGCGGGGGCGCGCCTGGCCCGGCCGGGCGAGTTCACCCTGCGGGCCTTCCTGAACGGGCGGATCGACCTGACCCAGGCCGAGGCCGGCCTGGATGTGGTGCGCGCCCAGACCGCGGCGGGGCTGGCGCTGGCCCAGGCCCAGCTGGGCGGCTGGCTGGCCCGCGAGGTGCGCGCGGCCCGCGCAGGGCTGATGGAGTGCCTGGCCTACATCACCGCCGTGGTGGACTTCCCCGAGGACGAGGTCGCCGCGCAGGACATCGGCCCGCAGCTGCGGGCCGGGCTGGCCGCCGCCGAGGGTCTGCTGGCCGGTGCCGACCAGGGCATGATCTACCGCCAGGGCGCCCGCGCGGCCCTGGTGGGCCGGCCCAACGTAGGCAAGTCCTCGCTGCTCAACGCGCTGCTGCGCGCCGAGCGGGCGATCGTCACGCCCATCCCCGGCACGACCCGCGACACCCTGGAGGAGACGGCCAACCTGGCCGGAATCCCGGTGGTGCTGATCGACACCGCCGGCATCCGCGCCAGCGATGACCCGGTGGAGCGGCTGGGCGTGGAGCGCGCGCGCCAGGCCCTGCTGGGGGCCGACCTGGCCCTGCTCGTGCTAGACGCGACGGCGCGGGTCGGCCCCGCCGACATGGCCATCGCCGAGCTGACCGCCGAGAAGCCGACGATTGTGGTGTGGAACAAGGCGGATCAGGGTGTTTTCTCGGCGGGGCCTGCGGCCCCTCAGCACCTCGCCGCCCTCGCGATGATCGCCACCTCGGCGACCACGGGCGCGGGGATCGACGATCTGGCCCAGGCCATCGCCCGCGCGCTGCTGGGCGGCGCGCCGCTGGCGGCCGGCGAGGCCCGGCTGGTGAGCAGCCCGCGCCACCGCGACGCGCTCCAGCGCGCGGCGGCCCACCTGCGGGCGGCGGCGGCGAGCTGGGCCGAGGGCCGCCCGGCCGACCTGCTGGCGGGCGACCTGACGGTGGCCCTGAACGCGCTCGGCGAGATCACCGGCGAGAGCGTGGGCGACGACCTGCTCGACCTGATCTTCTCGCGGTTCTGCATCGGGAAGTGAATCGCTATATCATAGTGCTGGGGCTTGCCAGCTTCGCTGGCAAGCCCCAGCACTATGAGGTTTTAGCAGGCCAGCCACCCGCGTAGGGCTGCGATTAGCTGATCGGGCCGCTCAAGCATAATCATATGCCCGGTGCCGGCGATGGTGACAAGCTGCGCGCCGACGATCCCGGCGTGCAGCTCGGCGCCCAGCCTGGGCGGGGTCATGCGATCCTCGGCGCCGCAGACCACCAGGGCCGGCGTGCGCAGCTCGGCCAGGCGCGGCCGGATGTCGAAGCCGTCGCAGGCGCGGAAGTCGTCGCGGAGCACCGCCGGGTCACAGCGGCGGAGGTCATCGACGCCGGCGGCGCGCAGCTCGGCGGGGGCCTCGGCGGCGTAGAGCATGCTCACGAGCATATCGATCGTGGCGGCGGGGTCGTCGGCCAGGCCGGGGATGAGGGCCGGCAGGACGCGCAGGCGGGCGCTGGCGCCGACCAGGGCCAGGCCGGCCACGCGCTCGGGCCGATCTAGGGCGGCCACGATCGCCGCCGCCGCGCCCATCGAGTGGCCGGCCAGCGCCGCCCGCTCCAGCCCGAGGGCGTCCATAAGCGCGAACACAGACTCGGCG
The DNA here is from genome assembly GCA_037140315.1 of Chloroflexales bacterium. Classification (GTDB taxonomy): domain Bacteria; phylum Chloroflexota; class Chloroflexia; order Chloroflexales; family Chloroflexaceae; genus Oscillochloris. Next base: position 4,113 of record JBAXES010000232.1, on the reverse strand, counting down.
TAGGCGGCGATGCTGGCGCGGCCGGGCGACGCCGAACCCCCGTGGCCGGGCAGGTCGGCCGCGTAGGCGCGGGCCAGGTCGCCGAGGCCGTCGAGCAGGTGGAGCCAGTGGCGATGGCTGCCCCCGGCGCCGTGCAGGCAGAGCAGGGCCGGGCCGGCCCGGCCCCGCTGCGCGTAGAAGATTGGCCCGGCGGCAGTGTCGATCAGTGGCACGGATCACCCCATCGGCTCATTGGCGGCGACCGCCAGGCGGATAGCGATATCGGATATTATCTGCCGTCGTAGCCCGGCCTGTCAAGAAGGCAAAAGCCAAAAAGGCAAAAGGCAATTCTGCGTTATCATAAGGAGGAGCTGCCCGGCAGGGTGCCGGGGCGTGGCGGAGGGTCGAGCCATGACGGACATAGAGGCCGGGGAGCTGCGGACGGTAGAGGACTGGGAGCTGGAGGAGGGGGCCCCGGCACCCCTGGGAGCGACCTGGGTTGACGCAAAGCGGGGCTACAACTTCGCCCTCTACTCACGCCACGCTACCGGCGTCACCCTGCTGTTCTACCGCGAGGACGACGTCTTCAACCCGTGCTACGAGCACCGCCTCGACTACCTGAAGCACAAGACCGAGCGGGTCTGGCACTGCTGGGTGGCCAGCGACACCATCCCCGACGCGCGCTACTACGCCTACCGGGTGGATGGGCCGAACGACCAGGTCTCCGGGCATCGCTTCGACCGCTCGAAGATCCTGCTCGACCCCTTCGCCTACGAGGTCTACTTCCCCGAGGGCTACGACCGGGCCGCCGCCTGCACCCCCGGCCTACGCACCGATGGCCGGGCGCCCCTCGGCGTGATGCCCCCGCGCATGCCCCACCCGATCCCGCCCTTCGACTGGGGCGCGGACGTGCGGCCGCGCCACACCTACAAGACGATCGTCTACGAGCTGCACGTCAAGGGCTTCACCGCCCACCCCAGATCGGGGGTTGTCGCCGAGCGGCGCGGCACCTTCGCCGGCCTGATCGATAAGATCCCCTACCTCAAGGATCTGGGCGTCACTGTGGTGGAGCTGCTGCCCGTGCACCAGTTCGACCCCCAGGAGCACAACTACTGGGGCTACATGACCCTCAACTTCTTCGCGCCGCACCGCGACTACGCGGCGGGCGAGCCGGCCGACGAGTTCCGTCAGCTGGTGCGGGCCCTGCACGAGGCGGGCATCGAGGTCTGGCTGGATGTGGTCTACAACCACACCAGCGAGGGCGACCAGAGCGGGCCGACCTACAGCTACCGCGGGATCGACAACCGCAGCTACTACTTGCTCCAGGCCGACCGGCGCTACTACATCAACGACACCGGCACGGGCAACACCCTGCGCTGCGCCAACCCCGGCCCGCGCGGGATCATCCTGGGCAGCCTGATGCACTGGACCCAGCACATGCACGTGGACGGGTTCCGCTTCGACCTGGCATCCATCCTCACCCGCAACGACGACGGCTCGGTGAACACCCTCGACCCGGCGGTCGTGGCCGAGATCAGCACGATGGCCCGCTACAGCGATATCAAGCTGGTGGCCGAGGCCTGGGACATCGGCTCGTATCAGCTCGGCCGCACCTTCCCCGGCCAGACCTGGCTCCAGTGGAACGGCCAGTTCCGCGACGATGTGCGCAGCTTTGTGAAGAGCGACCAGAGCCTCGTGCCGGCGATCATGCGCCGGCTCTACGGCAGCGACGACCTCTTCCCCGACTCGCTGTACGACGCCTGCCGGCCCTACCAGAGCGTGAACTTTATCACCGCCCACGATGGCTTCTGCCTCTACGACCTGACGGCCTACAACGAGAAGCACAACGAGGCGAACGGCCACGACAACACCGATGGCTCGGACAACAACTATAGCTGGAACTGCGGCTGGGAGGGCGACGAGGGCGCGCCTCCGCAGACGCTGGCCCTGCGCCGACGCCAGGTGAAGAACATGTTCACGCTGCTGATGCTCTCGAACGGCACGCCCATGTTCTGCGCGGGCGACGAGTTCCTCAACACGCAGGGCGGAAACAACAACCCCTACAACCAGGACAACGACATCACCTGGCTGAGCTGGGACCGGCTTGAGCAGAACCGCGACATCTTCCGCTTCTTCCAGAAGATGATCGCCTTTCGCAAATCCCACCCGACGATCATGCGCTCACGCTACTGGCGCGACGACGTGCGCTGGTACGGGGTGAGCGGCCCGCCCGACCAGAGCGTCTACTCGCACTCGCTGGCCTACTACCTGCGCGGGGCCAGCGTCGGCGATGACGACCTGTACGTGATGATCAACATGTACTGGGAAGATCTGGAGTTCCGCATCGCCGAGCGGGCACCGCGCGGCTGGCTGCGTGTGGCCGACACCGGCCTGCCCAGCCCGCACGACATCGTGGGTCCCGGCGAGGAGGTCGAGATCATCGCGCCACACTACACGGTGAGCGCCCGCTCGATCGTGGTGCTGCGCAGCCCGCACGCCCCGACATAGGGGCGCAGCAGGCGGGCGGCAGCGCGCTGCCGCCCGCCTGCTGCGCCACACTACACCGGGACCGCCCACTCGAAGTGCATCCCGTCGTGGCCGCCGCCGCTGTAAGTGAAGTGGCCGCCCCAGTAGAACCCATTGGCGTAGGCGAGCGGCACCAGCTCGCGCAGCGAGCCGGGCTGGCCCGCCAGGGCCGGCTGGCCCATAAAGGGGTTCCTGGCGGCGTTAAGATCGAAGGCCGTGCCGTAGGCGTGGTTGCTCAGGGTGTCGGTCACCTTACCGGGCACCGTCGCGCGGATGGTGCGCGGGGAGTAGGCACCGTCGAAGCTGAGGATCAGCCGCAGCAGCCCGGCCGCCTCCCAGTCGCTGAAGAGCTGCTGGAGCTGTGCGGCGGCCTTCTTGTGGAAGCGCAGCTTCCCGTAGCCGGCGGCGGCGAACGCGCGCAGCTGCGGGATGTCTACGACCACGAGGTTATCGGCGTCCCAGCCGTTGGTGATCCGAATCGTGTCCTTGTCGGCCGCCGCCGGGTCGCGGACCCAGGCGAGGCGACCGAGGGCCGCCTCGACCGCGCCCGCCTTCGCGGCCAGGAAGCTGAACGGCGGCGGCGGCGGCCAGCTCGGGTCGCCAGCCTTCGCTGGGCCGACGCTGATGGCCAGGTGGTGCACCTGCGGCTTGGGCGGCGGCGGCGGCCAGCTGATCGTGTCGGGCAGCGGCAGATCGCTCATGCGCCTGATCTGTCCGTCCGACCCGGCGTAGAGCGTATCTAGGGCCCACACCTGCACCGCGTAGGTCGTCGCGCCGAGGGCCACCGTGTAGATCCCGGTCAGCGGCGCGCCGATGCGCAGCCCGACGGCCTTCTTGTGCCAGGGCGAGTTCGGGTCGAAGGGCGCGGGGGCCGCCTTGTAGGTCTCCGCCCAGACCGGCCCGTAGGCCGGGTTGTCCGCGCCGATCTGGCTGAGCCGCGAGCAGCCCGCCGGCTGGGCGACCGGCGTGAACAGCGTGTCGCCGGCGAAGGCCTGGACGATATAGCGCCGGTCAGCGGTGAGGTAGTTCCCGCTCAGGGCCGGGCCGAGGCCGGTGCCCCTGGCCACCTGGTGGAACTTCCAGCCGGGGTTGAGGACCCGGTTGCCGGTCAGGGCCACGCCCCTGGCCGCGGCGGCGTCGAGGGCGGCCCGGTAGCTGGCCGCCAGCAGGTCGTAGGCCGGGCCGCTGGCCGGGATGGCCGTCCCGGGGCCAAGCAGGTCGCCCAGGCGCCGCACATCGCCGTAGTCCGTGCCGATGTTGTAGACCGTGTCGCGGGCAAAGGGCTGGTAGTTGTAGCGCGCCCCCCCGGACGTGACCGGCGGCGGGTTTGGCCCGACCGGGGCGCCCAGGCCCTTCGCCGCCGCGAAGGTGGTGAACGACCACTCGAAGTGCAGCGCGCCGCCGCGCGGCTTGAACGTCTCGCCGTAGAGGAAGCGCCAGAGGTCGTCCGTGCTCGGCGCGGGCGCGGCCCCGCCGAGCAGCAGCCCGGCGGCGTCGGCGGGCGCGGCTCCGCCGAGGGGCAGCTCGGTCTCGGGCGTGCCGCGGCGGATCACCAGGCGACCGCCGCGCTCGCGCTGGGCAGCAATGCCCCTAACGTGCGCGTCGGCA